>NZ_JAPPTP010000010.1:0-159861 GCF_027587155.1 Vibrio sp. T11.5 | reverse complement strand
TTCATCAAACGTTACCGTTTGTTCAAAAGCGCCATCCGACGTGCTTTCGTCTTTGAGTGGGGTCACTGTGGTGCCATTCTTATCTTTAAACGTTAGTTTCAACGTCGCGGATGTCCCTGTTCTTGTGGTAGTTCCTTTTACCGTTACTTTGCGCGCACTCACTACAGGCTTAGAGATTGTTACCTTAGGTTTCAGTAACAACTTTTTATCTTGATAGGCTACGCCCTCATTCTTGTAAGCATCACTAAAACCAGCGATCACTATTGGCATTTCAAGATCTGTGTCATTGGCACTTGGAACCTTGACCGTACCTGTCCAACGGTCACTTTCACCGCTAGCGGCAACCCAATTGATTTTAGTTGTGGTATTGAGATACGACTCCGAAGGCTCTGAGACCGGCTGTGAAAATTCCACTGTCACATTGATGGTATCCCCTGTATCTGCATATTCAGGATTGAGCGATAGTGAGTTTACTGTTGGCAATACACCTTTAACCTCTAGATTAAACGTAGACCCTTTACCCTTGATTCCCTTCTCACTTTGATAGGCATCGTCTTCTAGGGTAAAGGTGATGGTTTTATCTTCTCCTTGCGGCGCTTTGTAGTTTGCGGTCCAATCAATGTTGTTTGTTGTAGATAATTCACTCAGGGTGCCAACGTCATCGCTTCCGCCCACTTGGGTGAGTTTTATATCGCTCAGAATAAAGTCTTGGACCTTTTCAGAAAACTTGATATTCAGCGTAGTCGTTTTGTTACCGCCAATCGGACCTTGCGGTGCGGCTGATATTGCTTTTACCTCTGGGGTCGTGGCAGCAACAACCTCGGTCTCGATTTCTTGCGCTGGATTGACCTTTCCGGCAAGATCACTAGCTTTAATCGCAACCCGATAAACACCCGCTGGGACCGAGAAACTGAAGACGTACGGCTTACTATCGTCAGTCGGTTTTACTACAGATTTAGGCCGTATTTTGTCGCCACCTGCTTTCAACGCAAGCTCTGCATTCACCTCATTCAAGTTCGTATCCAAGACGTTTGCAGTCACTTCGACTAAGTATTCGCCATTATCATTTGGTGCGAAGGTTGTTTGCTCGGCTTTTAGGTTACTCACGCTCGGGTCTTGGGTATCAACGACAGACTTTATGCCTTCAACGCCATACTCATTCCCCGCGTAAGAGAACTTTTCAAGCGTGCGACCAATCGAGTCCGTTACCGCCACTTTCAACATGTACTGGCCTTGATCCGTGTCTTTGAAGCTAAATGTACTGGTCGCAGACGTGCCGCCGAACACCGCCGACTGTTCGATTGATTCTCCAGTTGAAACAGGCACAAGAGTGATACTGTAACTTTTTGCAGTAATACTACTCGTAGCATTCGCTGTTAGTGTCATTTCTTGACTGGTACGGCCAAGTACAAGCAATCCCCCTTCTATACGCGCATTATCCGCCAGAGATAACGCTACAGTGGGTAGCGCTATATTGACCTCCTTATTGTTCACAGTTGTAGTACGGCCCACTTTGTCTTCAGCCGTGAAGGTTACGGTCAACTTGTTTTTGTTAGCCAGTTCCGATGCCTCGACCTCAAAGTAGGTAGACTCATTATTGAGCCCTTCATCTCTGATGAAAGTCCTCGGGCCTAGCTCTTTCACTGTGTAAGTGACTCGAGCTAACCCGCTTCCGCTGTCGGTAATGGGGAAAGTGAACCTGACTTTGTTACCCTCTTTTGACACTACCACATTAGTGTCACCAACCTTAGGGGCTTCTTTGTCAACGATAAACGTCAACCTCTCAACGTTACTGCTGAGGTTAAACACATCCATCGCTCTCGCTGTAACCTGCAAGGATTGGGCGCTAGAGCCAGACAGATCAGCGGTAAACTCCGTACATAGGAATTCTCCACACTCACTTACTGCACTAAAGTTACCCTTTTGATTGGTGTCTGCAGATGAATAAGTGGTGTCACCTACCTTGACAGTTAATACTTCCAGCTTCGAGCCATCAAATAACTTCGTTTTCAGATTGATGCGTATCTCATCGTCCTGAATGACGGTGTTATTATCAAGGGTTTTCGTAATATCGTCTATACTGGTGATTGCAATTTCCGGCTTCTTAGTTGGAAGCTGTAATGAAAGCTGAGAGACGTCGGCCGTATTACCTGCATTATCACTTAAGTTCTTAATTTCAAAGATTTGTTTCGAGTTACGTGGATCGATGAAAGTTGTGTAATCCTCAATATAGCGACATGTCACACCATCAGAATTGCGTACACACTCTTTAGGCTCTATTGGATCAATATTGTTGATTCTAACAAGCTGTGGTCTAAAGTCTTGCGGATCTGTATTAATATTGACCCGTGATTGGTTGTCAGTAAATCCGAGCTGGATGCTTAATTGCTTGTCTTTATTTGCAGATGGACTCGCTGGAATAACGTTTTCACCCTTTAATAGGTAGTCTTTTTGCACAGACGTTGGTGGTTCGACATCCATTTCCTTGAACGTAAACCTTTGCACGTTCGGTGTTCCGTTGGTGCCTTTGGTTTTAACAATTAATACCACAGGTGACTTTTTAAAGTTATTTACAGACTTCACCGTACAACTTGGGGTGTTCCCAAGCTCACCTTCTATTAGCCCAGAAGTCGCTACATTATCTGTTGGTGCTTGGTCCAAATTATAGTTTTCACGAACCCAACATTGGAGCTCATTTGGTGTGACTGCGCTGTCTACCTCAAAATCCACTTTTAGCTCGCCATTGGCTATAAAGTTTTGGAAATCTTCCGGCGATTTAACCTTAAGCCTTACCCCTTGCCTTTGAACACTTAACGTCTGTGTTATTTCTAGAGGTATTCGCTGTGCGTTATCCCCTCCATCTAAGTATTTGGCGTTATTGTATGCGTAAATAGATACAGTGTAGGTACCGTCTTTAGCCAGCGCGCTGCTTCGAATAACAGATTCCCATTGATCCTCACCTTTGTAAGTAAAACTGAGCGTAGTTCCGGCTTCTTCACCAGTCGTAGTTCCGGCTTCTTCATTCCCAAAGTGGTAAGAGCCGGTTATCTGACTTATGCCGCTAATATCTGAAATCCTCAGAAGGAGTTTGATATCTTCATCTTTAGTAATGGTCTTATCATCGCCAATAGGTTCATTATTGGCGTACACAACATCAGTTATTTCTCCTTCTGGTGCATTCTGTTTGATATGCAGTTTAAATGGCACCGTGGAAACATTGCCGCGGATATCTTGCGCCTTCAGTTTTACGGTAATAGCATCTTCACCCGTTGTATCGAGATTTGACGGTAGTGGGATCTTATATTGGCCTTCAACTACCTTTGGCTTGGTTCCTTCTCCATTTGGCGCAACATCGCCCTTGAATATCCAATACTCAAACTTGTCCTTATTTACACCATTTGAGTTTATCGAGCCGTTGTCGTCATAGTCTTCAGCAATGATCGTGAGCTCATAACCGGGCACATAAAAATCATTCTCTTGATGCCCATTCAATTTTAGTGATGGGCCTTGCGTATCAATGATCACATTAGACACATTGGAACTTGATACAAATCCATGAATGTCGGTCGCTTTAACAAAAAGCTTAGCGCGGTTACTGTCGTCTGTAACAATCTTGTTCTCGTCATTGCTTTCCGGGTATGTGCCCTCAAAGCTGGAGCTCCACTCGCTTGCTGTCCAATCTTTTAAGAAGGTTTCACCGGAATCTGTTTTCTGATAAAGCGAGATTTTCTCTACGCCGGAGTCATCTGTGACACTATTAAATTTCGCCGAGAACTTAGCTCCCAATACACCTGTCTTTTGTGAGACATAGTCGACTAACCATGGGTCTTGGAAGTTGATAACGGGCCCTTTTTTATCGACTTGAAATTCGATTGCTCCTCTCTCACTGGTATTCGGTGGGTATGCCTTATCTGTCGCTGTATAGAACAAGGTATTGGGTTGACCATGCGTAAAGGCATCGGCAATAAGCTTGACGCCAACGTAAGGTTGAGTCCCTTCCAAACAAGGCACAGTATCGTCATCAATACAAAGACCTAAAGTTAATGGACTACCACTACCTATTCGGAGGCTGACATCAAGTTTGTCACCTGGGCTATGATCGCCCCAGATAGGCGCAGGTTTTAATGTGGTATTGCCTCCCAGCATTTTTTCTGCGGTCCTTTTTTCAACTTCAGGTGGTACTGAGTCAACCTTAACTATAAACTTCGGTGCTGATATTGAGTTCTCATTTACCTCATTGCCCAAGTTATCGATCGCTTTTACATAAACCTCCCAATCACCTTCACCTGGATAGACGGGTTTATTATCGCAAACGACTTCCTTACACAGGTTAATAACAAAGCTATCAGGGTCATTAATAGCAAATTTATTAGCATCATAACTCTTAATTTTACCCGAGCTATCTTTGAATAGCAGAACACGCTTTTCTTTTTGGTCATTGACAGTATCCACAACGTTAAACTGTAGCTTCAGTTCGTTGTTGGTATTAAGGTATACGCTGTCTTCAAGCTGATTCTTGGTTTTTGGATCCTCAGGACGAATCAAGGAGATTTTAGGAGGTTCGTTATCGATGAAGAGAGAATCTTTACGCTTATTATCTGGGTAGCCATAGCCGTTCCCTTGGTTATCCATTGCACTGGTATGGATAGCCAATTCCACTTTGTCTTTATGCTCACTTAACGCGGTATTTACAGAAAAATCGAACTGTTTTACGTATTCATCATTGTTCACGTGTGGTGTGAACGAAATGTCATTGGCTGGTTCTTCGTCATTAGGGGTTGAGCGTTTGTACCACATCGGAGCGAAAGTTAACCGAGTAGATGCATCATCTTTTATGCCCGATGGGTCAGAGATAACCAATGTTGCTTCAATCGGACCCGCGACATATTGTTGATTCTTGTCAGTATAAGTTCTACCCGCTACCGTTAGTTCCACGTTAGGCGCGTCTTGGTCGATACTTACCCCATCTTTACCAAATAGGTCCAGAGTACCTAACATGGGCCTAGCTTTGGATATATCATCCGCAAACAACTGCGCGATGCTGTCTGTTACCCAAGGTTTACCAGTATGTTTACCCGTTAGTAAATCAAAGTATGCTTGGGCTAAATCGGTACGATAAGTTTCTGCATTCAACTCGTAATTATCAAGTTTAGTGCCACTACCGCTTTTCCCTTTACCATCAGGCTTGCCATCTGCGCTTAGATCGTCGTAAAAAGCGGTAGCAAAGCCTGTTGAATCATAACGTAGCGCCTTTTCAGACAAACTTGCAATTGATTCAGCAAGTAAGCGGTGCTGGTACTCAACACTTAGCTGGCTAGGAGTACCACTCGACAGCATTGCGTTGGTTGCATAACTGGTAGTGGTAGGGTCAAAGCCGAAAAAACTGCCTGGTGTTTTTAACGCCAATGCATTTTTGACTTCGGCAAGAATGGATTCTGCAGCTTCTACGTCCTTCGCCCCTTGGTAATTATTCCAACGATAGTCAAATAACCCAGTGTGGTAGGCAGAAAGCTCAGTCACATAATAACTGCTTGAACCATCAGGCTTAAAGTAGACCCCAAAGTTGGCATCGTCTAGGTTAACCGACACGGGGTCGCTGCTGTCATTAGTCCAATTGAAATAGTGTGTATTTAATGCAGTAGGGCTTGCTAGTCTAATTCGCAAGAAGTCATAGCCGATAATGTCAGTTGTCAAAGAACAAGTAGCAACATCTAGTGCCGATACAGAATCGGACTCGGATCTTCTCGATGTTTGACATGTGGTTAAGCCAATAAACTCGCCATCCGCTGTATTCAATCCTTCTAGCTGTGCTAACGCACCGACAAAGGGCGTCACTACCGTATAAGTGGGAAGATCAAAGGTAGTTTTGAAATACACCGTTTCTTCACTTGAGTAATTCTTTGAATCATCGGAAGTGCGAATGACAAGTTTTTGCGCGTCTTGCTCAGACACATTACTAAATGAATCACCTAATATATCCCTAGTCAACGGGATGTAGTAGGTCATTGATGATATCCACTTATCTTCTCCCTCTTGAGCCTCATCTTCTACTATGGCTTCGTGTGGTATACGTACAGCGTCTTGGTCAAGAAAGGCATTAGCCGTGGTCGTATTTTTGAGCTCGAATTCGCCTTTGCCATCTTTTTTGACAAAATAACGCACCTCTAGCTTCAACTTATTGGCTGGAGAGCCAACATCGACACCATCTGACGAACGAGCGTCTTCTACCACCACCTTAATGTACGGGATTTTGTTAACATCTAGATAGTTAGTAGTAAACGACTGGAAATTAAGATCAGTATTATTCTTAATCTTGCTAGCCGCATATTGATAATCGATTTTAAGGTAGTTTTTTGATGTGTTTACAGATGTGGCATCGTATGTATCTCGTGTGTACGCATCAGGGTAGCTAGTACGATCACCCGACGCCGTTTCAAGTACAAAGTTAAACTGGGTAGCTGGATAAGAGATGTCCTGTCTCGGCGGTTGATCATCTTTCGTTACCGTGTGAGTCTTCTCACCAATATTGCCCTGAGCATCCGTCGCTCTTATCTCAAACTTGGTTGATGTCGTTGAAAATTGAGAAAGAGGATACTTATTAGAAAACTCGCATGTGGTTTTTTCTGCAGTTGGAGAACAAACTAACTCTTCAGGTGTATCCCCTTTAAATGAAACAGTAACAGCACTTCCACCAGGCGAACTTTCTGTGACGGTACCAAATAAAATATAGTCGGTCTCAGTACTGTCGCTACGGATAGTCTGACCAGAAATCACTTTAATGATTGGGTTTTGGTTATCCCATTTGAAACTCACGATATGAGCTTCTGAGCCGGTCTTAATTTCGTTGCCAAGTACGTCTTCGGTATAAAATACCAGACGCGCCTGACCAGAGCTCATTTTGAGGTCGTCAAGGGAAACAGTATTGACGTTGATTTTAACGTTCGAGCTTCTTAAGCCTTGCTGAAACTCAGTGGTGTCGATGGCGCAGTAGCTTGAACCTATCTCACCCACTGGGCAGGTTTCTAATTCGCTCCAGGTGCCACTCAAATAAGACTCGAGTACCACTTTTGGAACCGCAACGCCGACTTCATCCTCAAGTTTGACTTCTATACTGCCGGTACGCGCAATAATATCGTTTTCGGTTGCTTTTGGTCGACTCGCGACTGGAGGCGTAGAATCGATCGGAGAGGGTTTACGTTCCGGAATGACACTGGTATCTCCGTTACCTATTTTATTAACTTTATCACTAAAGGGTTTAAATTCGTCCGCCTGAATATTCGATTTATTCAACTCGGGGCTATTGGCGGCGATCATTACATGCTTAGCGAGCTCTTTGGTGTATAGCTCGCTGGTAACTTTAACCGCACCAAAGTTCAAACTCCCTTCATGGTTACCAACTTTACCCTGCCCATCTAACTTACCATCCAACTGGATATCGTTATATTGAATCCGTGCAAGGTTTATTGACGAGTATTCGTTCTCGGAACCATTTTTTTGTATTTTCATATCCTTCGCATAGGAAGAATAGGCCGTTAGCAAGGCTCCGTACTTATGGCCATCTGTCGCAAACGCACCTTGAGGGCCATTGGTAATATCAATAGGTCGGGTGGTATTGACGTCAAAGCCGTACATACCCTCAATCGCACTAATGGATTGAGACACCGCCGTCGATGCACTTGAGCCTTCCCTAATTTTATGTTTCGCTAGACCAGCGGCCATGTTAGTGAGAGGCGTTACCATGACTGACTGCTGTGAGCCTTCGACATAATTGGCGACACTGTCTAACCGGATACTGCCCTCTTGACTGATAGACACTTCCTGTCCTGTAGCAGGATCAATATACGACCCGCCTTCAGCTCGAATCAATACCGGGCGGGAAGCCGATTCCACTGAAACACTATAATTACCGCTTGTGTCTGTTTTGGTCGAAGCAATCAGGCGCCCTTGCTGGCCATTATCATACTCCCAAATATAGACATTCGCGTTCGATACTGGCGCATCAAACACATTGCCAGAAATTGAACCAATGGTTCTTGACGGTGGCGAACTGTCACCACCGCCATCACCACCGCCGCCACCACAAGCGACAAGTAGTAGAGATGCACTCAGTGCAAGATAATTATAGTGTTTCATTTTTTAAGCCAATGCCAATGACAAGTTAAATTTTCAACGATTATATTTACTAAATTATTTTTCTCAACGTGGCATATTGACTATGAAAAACATCATTTTCACTAGCAATAAAACGCTTTTAATTATTTATCGGCGCTGGTTAATGGCATAAAGTATATATAAGCCTTCAAAGCGACTAATTATGACTAGTATCCATTGATTTTTTATATGGATTTTATTGTTTAAAACCCTATCATTAGCCGAAAATCTCAAATAACTATTAAAATGCATTCAACGTCTGTCCCTCAAAAAACTTATCGAGACTATTTGTCTTTCTGGTATCTGGCGCTTATTCCATTAAGCCTATGCTTGTTAGTCGAAATATCTCCACTAAGTGACGTTCCGACTAGCCAACCCAACAATGTGCACACCAATAAAGTCAATAACACTATTCAAAACGACACAAGAACACCAAAAATCCCCATAAAAAAAGATAAGTTTATTAGCAGCCATGTCGGCTACTCTTTTTATGGCACTGCGTTAGGTTTAGGTATTGCTCCAAACACGATTCAAGATCTCACCTCCCTATCGGCAGGTAAGTTCGACTTTATTAACTCCGTTTCTGGCTCTGGACAGTTTGCTTTCAAGCTTGATGAAAACGACCAACTTGTCGCATTCTTATATCGCGACAAATCACATGCGTATTATGTCTACAGTACCAAAACAGGATCATTGTTTAGTACCGATGGAAAGCGCTTTTATAAAGATAAGTTGCTCCTGTCTCCTGTCTCTCGCCAGTTCAGGATCAGCTCGCAATTCAGCCATTCTCGCTTACACCCAGTGACTCGCACCATGGCTCCCCACCTTGGCACGGATTACGCCGTACCTGTAGGCACACCAGTGGTGAGTATCTCTTCCGGTGAAGTTATCGCCTCTCGATACCACCCGATTGCGGGAAACTATTTGGTGATTCAACACCCAGGCGGACTGAAAACACGCTATCTGCACCTCTCTAAACGTTATGTAAGAAAAGGCGACATTGTCTTACAAGGAGAAACCGTGGGTATGAGTGGTAATACAGGGCGAACGACTGGTGCTCACCTACATTTTGAACTTTGGAAGAATGGACGGCCGATCGACTTTGAGAAAAAACGCGCATTTGCCGAAAAAGTCGCGGTGCAACTGGTGTCATCTCAGTCTCAAGACGCTCAAAACGCCTACTTGCAGTTAAGCCAGCAGCTCAATTAACTACGATTTAGCTACTCTGACTGATTGGGTATAAGGTGTATCCTTCGCAGAACAACAAGGTCTGTCTGGGTTCAATGGGGCCCAGACTAACCTAGTGTTGGGCAGGGAGTTTAGGGTGACTGTCCCGTTAGTGTCTCGGGTTTTTAAAGCGGGTTTTTAAAGTGTCTGTCCCATTAACTTCTGTTTTTTCTTTTCAAAGTGTTCGAAGTGCCTGTCCTTTTAACTATTTCTACTGTCATTCCGTCTCTTTTCGTTTTTGATTTACATTTGAATAGAGGTCGATAACGTTCTCTTTTAGTGCTTTTGACTGGGCATTTATCTTATCCAAGGCAGCTAGATAAGAGGCGTCACCAGTCTCTATAAAGTTGGCTAGAGCAACTCCACTGGCCTGCTCCAAAAGCGTATTCATATCGCGATACGAATTCTCTGCATCTTCAACGTTTAAAGCTCCCTGCTGAGCTAGTGATTTATCAGCAATATCGACATTTTCTTTTGTCTTATCTTTAGACATGATTTTGCTCTCCCAAATTAGGTCAATATAGAGGTTCCATCCCTATGCGAACTTATCTCGCTCGATAAAACTAATCGGAAAAGCTCGATTAAACTTGGTGCAATCTACGCATTTCACATAGATTCAGCCCCGCTTAATCGCATTTAAAGTGCTTATTTTTAATGTGCCTGTCCTTTTAACCACTTTTAACCATTCCTACTTTCATTAGCTCTCTTTTGATGGTTTTGACCAGTTAAAATAGTACCTAACCCATTTTACCATCTTCAAATTAAGTCACTTATTGATTATATTAATGATTAATTTCTGGGAGTTTCTTTAGGGTGTCTGTCCCTATATTTACACTATATTTCCATTTATTTCTTAGGGTGTCTGTCCCTATATTTCAATCAGTTAATCATTGAAAAGTATAGATATCATAGCTAGAATTTGGCATTTACAAATTCAGACATCGTTTCTCAGTAGGAACTCTAGCATTAGGGTTTATTCGCGTATTTATGAGGTGATATATCAAATCACTTGTTCGTGAGTGAACATCTTGACGTATAGATAAAGTTTAAATCGATTTATTTCTTCAGAGATAAAAACATACTAAAAATATCGTTTTCCTGTCGCTTTACACAGAAAACTGACAATCACAAAACAAAGAGGCAAACTTGAATACAAAACAACGAGCGTTAGCGCAATGTCAACAGCGAGAGCTACTATGAACGAGTTTATTATTACTGTGGTTATGGGGTTCATCGCTCTCGTTTCTGTCACTAGTTTTATGAACTTGATTCTATGGCGCTCAACGTCGAAGAAGCTCGCTAAAAAGCCCCCACACAGAGTGGCGACCATCCAAGAACAGCAAACTCTGAATATTGTTTACAAACGTTCCTTTGGACTTGGTTCTGTTTATCAAGTGAAAGGCAAATTTAGACACGCTGGTTCAACATACTACAGAATAGATTCTGATGAGGTTTACTATGTCAGAGCTCATCATCCACATTTAAAACGTGAGAAGGCTGTTTCTGACGATGACAACCAAGCAGAAATCCTAGTCGATAACAATACCGCCTACCTGATGAGTTTAAATGGTGAAGCACTAACAGAGCTGTATCAATTACAGTGGGAAGCGAGCTTCGCCATGCCAAGTGACGAGGTCTCGGCGCTCAATATAGAGGTAAAAGGCCGACGGGCATTGACTCCTGATGAAACCCTCCAACTTACATTTGAGGAAAAAGCGAACGATCATGTCACAATAATATTCCTGCTGGGTCTCGCTCTCTTTTTTTCTTCTCTGTGGTACCCCTTATATCGCAATTTTAATTTTTTTGCTGCCCTAGTGCCCCTAGCTATTGGCCTATATTACCTTCCGCGTTTGCTTACTCATCACTGGCCTCATTTGAAAATAGGTAGACCCAGCGGCTATTGCTCAGAACACATCGTCACTTTGGCACAAGGAACTGTCGCGGGGTGTGATGGCAAGCAGGTTTGGTTTAGCGGTGAAGCTAACACTCCCCCTGAAGACCCCAATTTGCGCTTTCGCTTGCCTTCTTTGTACCCAAACACCACGCTCAAACCGGGTGAAACAGTGGATTTTGCCTTTGTGGGAAGTCACTGGTTAAGTAAAAAGGAGTGCAGCCCTGCTCTTGTGTTAATTGAAAACCACTATTCAGCTGAGAAAGAGTATTGGGATGCTCCATTTATGCGTTGGGATGAACCTGTCTGTACCTTAATATTAGGCCTTACTCCTCTTTACCTAATTATCGAAACTTTCTGGGGGTATTGGTCTTTTGCGCTAGTTTTTGACCTCATTGGAGTTCCATTGTTGGTTCTGCTTATGTCTGTCGGTTGGGTGCTACTAGGGGGGACTATCCTCTTATCTCGATACCAGAGGCTGCGTCGTTCTATCCGGTTGGCAAAGATTTGTCTAGGCCCAGATTACAAGCCTTTTAAGAAGTCCTACCAAGAATCCAAACGAGCAAGCCAAAGTAACTGATCATCGCAAATCACCCGCCCTAAAGGGGCGGGTTCGCCTGACCCTTTCCCATCACTCATGCCTCAAACTAGTTTTAGTTTCTTCATTGGAAACCATTAGCGGTAACTAAGGGATAATTAACCCTGACACTCGTCGACGTTGTAATTTTGGCAACGCGCTATTGACGCTCTGTGCGCTTCCAACAATGGTGCCGCGTTCGATGTTAAAAGACGTGTTAAACCAAATGTGGCTCTCGAAACCAAGTCGGCTAAGTATGGGAGGAATGGATTCAGGAGTCACCCATTGCTTATCTTTACGAAGATGACGGCTAGTCCAATCCACCAACTCTAGGTAATCTATGAGCCTAAAGGGTAACCCTTCGGGCCTTCCTTGTCGTGGATACCCGGAAAAAGGAAATAAGTTTGGTGGCGAGGCTTGATTGTTGCGCACCGATTTAATGCGTAACTGAAGCGAGGTATGTTCTGAATGTTCTGGCGTATCGGCGATTCCCGCTCGCACTGGGTTAAGGTCTACGTACGCCATGGCGGCAGCGAGCGCTTTCTCATCAAGCAGCGCCTGGCTTTTAAACCGCCCTTCCCAAAAGTGCCCCGTGCAGTTGTCTTCTCTATTGGCTTCATTCGAAACAAACTGATTGATCAGGCGCATAAACCAGCTAACGGAATACAATCGTTCGCGCCACGTATCAATGATGCCTTGGTAGACGTGCTGCTCTGGCTTGGTTAGTTTGTCACCCCGTATTTTTCTTTGGACCATTGCGGGTGCGATATGAAAGGATGTCCAACGTTCAATGACCTGTTGTTCCGTTAGCGCTTGTGCTTTACGACGGTTTATATGCAAGACAACATGATAATGATTACTCATCACCGCGTAGGCGCATACATCAATGCAAAACACCTTGGCGACCGCATTTATACGCGCTTCAACCCACCCTCTTCGGTGTTCGTAGTTGGTTTGGGTAGTCGCATCATAGCCACAAAGAAATGAGCGCCGTACACAGCGCGAAACACAATGATAATACGGTGTGGCTTCTAAGCTAATTTGTTGGCTGCGTGCGATGGTCATACGTCCTCCAATTCGTGATACGCTGACTTTAGTTCACACAGTTTTTCTAGAAAAGCCTACTTTCTCTATTTCACGAGAACCCTAGTTTTTTGATGTAATTGACTAGTTTATTGGCAATCGAAAGGGGTTTCTTGGGGTGTCTGTCCTGTTTCTTAGTCCTGTTTCTTAGTCCTGTTTCTTAGTCCTGTTTCTTAGTCCTGTTTCTTAGTCCTGTTTCTTAGTCCTGTTTCTTAGTCCTGTTTCTTAGTCCTGTTTCTTAGTCCTGTTTCTTAGGGTGACTGTCCCTTTCTTTCTTCTTTCTTTCTTCTTTCGCCACTGTCCCGTTCTTTAGTTTTAAGCAATTGGTTTATTGGTGTTCGAAAGGCATTTCTTAGGGTGTCTGTCCCTTTTTAACTTTAAGCAATTGGTTTATTGGTGTTCGAAAGGCATTTCTTAGGGTGTCTGTCCCTTTTTAACTTTACTTTTTAAGAGGGATAGGAATTCAGCAAGATCAGCGCTTGAAAGTACTGGGGATTTAAATCGGGGTGGAGAGTTTTAATATGATGCTAAGGATTGGAGCGTGCAGCGGGAATCGAACCCGCATCATCAGCTTGGAAGGCTGAGGTAATAGCCATTATACGATGCACGCATCATCGTGAAGACCCATTCAATATGCCACATCTGACTGAAAAGAAAAGTAATTTCTACATAGTTTGCGCTCAAGTGCGCAAGGATTGGACAAATCGTTGAAATTACCTTCGCTCAGGAATCGATAAGCTCAATTACTGCTCTATTTTTTCCTTGTTGTTTGGCTTTGTACATCAGTTTATCTGCAGCGGCTAAATCGACTTTTTCACTTCCATGTGGATAAAATGCACACCCAACGCTCACTGAGATATGCCTATCACATTCAATCTGTATTTTAGTAGCTGAAACTTTGACACAAATATTCTGTGCTAACTCTAGCGCAGCTTCTTGACTCAGCTCTCGCACGACCAGTGCAAACTCTTCACCACCGATTCTGCCAAATAGCATGGTGGGCGTTAATATCGGTGCTATGCATTGTGCTACCTCTCTAATAACTTCGTCCCCTATCGCGTGGCCCCAATTGTCATTCACTGATTTAAAGTTATCGATATCAAAAACCATGACCGTTAACGAGTGACTTTTCGTGTCTAATTGACGAATGGCCTCCATAAAGCTGCGACGGTTTCTTATTCCAGTCAACTCATCTGTTGTAGACAGTACGGTGAGTTGCTCGTTAGCCAGCTCTAACGCTCTCGTTCTGGATCTAACGGTTCGTTTAAGCATAATGATATACATCAGCACAACAAAACCACTGACCCCAGCTACAGTAGCGAAGAAGTATTGAGGGTACACGGTTTCGATGTGCATCCATTTATGTAAAATCGTTTCGCGCGTCGGTTTACCGACTTTTTTAAACCCAAGATTTACTTTATCAAGCATGGCTAGGTTACCTTCTGCCACGGCTGGATATAGATCACCGGAGTATAAATACTTCACAGGTACAAAACTCATTGGATCGCCAGAGGAGTAGAGATAGAAATTAGCAACCTGTAAGTCAGCGACAAATGCGGATATTTCTCCCTTAAACGCTGCGTTTATAAGTCTTTGGTTGTTTGAGTAGACTTTGAGGTTGGCGTTCGGAAACTCCTTACGTGTGTAGTATTCTTCATAACCCCCTTTCACCACTCCCACGTAGCGCTCCACTTTACCGTCAAGGAGCTCATCGATGCCAGAGCCAACCAAGGACTGGCTATAATAGAGCTGAGTTTCTATATTGATCAGTGCATCGCCAAAGTCGAGGAATTGATCACGTGGCTCCGACCATAGTAGACCCGCATGCACATCAGCTTGGTTGCTCTTGACCGCTTGTAGCGACTCATTCCAATCCATCAAAACAAACTCAATCTTTATTTGATTTCTTTGACCGTATTCACGCCATAAATCAATGAGAATGCCGTCTGGCTCACCGTCATTATTGATGTAGGAAAAGGGTTTCCACGCTTTTGAGTTAGCAACCTTGAGTGTTTGTTGTTCTGCATCCGCTGTGTTAGCGATGATTGGAGAGCTTGAAAATAATGTCGTAAGCAACGTAAAAGCAAAAAGACGCCACGGTGCAACTGGCGTCTTTTTGCCTGCAATCCCTTGATGTCCCATCACACTCATCACTTAATTACAAATAACATAATATAAGTAATAGACTAAAAAACGCACGTAAGGGACGAGTTTGATCGCTATGGTGTCTTAGCTGTCTATTGAACTAAATCGTACTGAACATAAAATATGCACCAAGGAACCGATAATACGCGTTCTGCACATTGGTACGCGACGCTATATCTAAACTCAATCGCAATTGACAACTTTTTGTTCTATGTTGCCCTGCACGGTGATTTGTTGGATCACCGCTCTATCTTTGCCCAGCGCTTTCGCTCGATACATTAACTGATCAGCATCAGACAGTGTAATGTTGAATGACGTTAAGGGATAGTAAGCGCAACCTAAGCTGACCGTAATCGCCTTGTCTTCAATAGCTACACTTCTGACTGAATGACAAACTTTATGAGCAATTGTGGTGATTTGACCTAACGAATGCCCACTAACAACCAACGCAAACTCTTCACCTCCTATACGCCCAAACAGGTGCTCGTTCTTAATCACGGTTCTAACTGCTTCAGCCACCTGCTGTATGACCCTGTCTCCAACCTGATGCCCGAAGTTGTCATTGATAACCTTAAAGTCATCGATATCAAAAATCATAACGGCGAGCGATTCGGGAACGACAAGTCTTTGCTGAAATTCTTCTACGAAATGTCGGCGATTACTCAGTTCCGTTAATGGGTCAGTCTCAGAGAGAACCCTTAGTTCCCTGTTTGCTTTGGCGAGCTCGCGTGTTTTGGCGTTAACAGAAAAACGTAGGCTAACGATGTAAGCCACCACTGTCAGCAATATGGCCACTGCGGCCAATGGCCATAGATAATCAGGATACACAGTATTGATATACATCCAACGGCCAAAAATACGCTTCTTCTCTTCATTGCTAATCTGGTTTAGCCCTTGTGCTAGTTGGAAGTTTAGGTCGTCGTTTCCTTCCGCAACCGCTGGCCTTAAATAGCCAGAATACAGGTGCTTTATCCCTATAAACCTATTTCGTCGGTCGGCGGTGTGGAGGTAGAAGTTGGCAACTTGCAGATCCGCCACAAAAGCCTCAATCTCACCGGCGAAGGCAGCTTCTATCATTTCCTCATTATTGCGATAAGCCACTATTTGAAGAGATGGGAAATGAAGGCGAGTAAACTCTTCTTCATAAGCACCTTTTATTACCCCAGTGAGGTGATGATGATTTCCGAGTAAGAATGAGTTGACGTCCATGCCGATCAGTCGACTGCTAATGTAAAGCTGTGTATCAATGGGCATGATAGACGCATTGTAATCAAGGAAGGCTTCACGGGTTGCAGACCAAAGCAAGCCAGAATGCACATCAGCTCTGCCGGATCGAACCGCTAGAATTGAATCATTCCAGTCCAGTAACAAGAACTCGATGTTCTTGTTATTCTTTAGACCATATTCATTCCAGTAGTCGACTAATATGCCTGCAGCTTTACCGTCTTCATCGATATAAGAGAAGGGCTTCCAAGCCTTGGAGTTGGTGACTATCAGAGTCTGTTTTTCGGATCCATTGGCGAAATTTGTCAAGAAAATCAACATGCACCATGCGGCAAACACACGTAACACAACTAACCTCAAAGAATAAAATGAGCTCAAACAACCTAGGCTGATTGAGCTCTATTGCTATACATTTCATTGCATTGAGATTATGTATAGATTATCTGTCTCACATCTGCAGATTTTGAAAATTTAACTTTGAAGGGGCTCGCACATATTTACTACTCCATCAATAGAGAATGCTGCACTGATATTTATTCTGTCCTAAAGTGCCTCATCTCTTCATTCAACGCCTCTACCTGTTGACGAACTTGCTGAGAAACCTGAGAGGATGAATTGGATATATCAGCCACTTCTTCGACGCGACTTGTCACTTCAGACATCAAACCATGAATCTCCTGAGTGGCCACAGATTGGCTCTCTGCAGAATGCAGTAGTTCTTTCATCTGTGAGTCAAGGCTTTCAATCTGTTCAGTCGTCGCGCTCAATGTTCCGTGCGCTTGCTTGGTGTGATTTGCACCCTCTTCAGCCAAGATTTTACTCTTGTCAATTTCAGACACGACACCCGCTGTCGAGGTTTGGATAGCATGAACGATGTTGTTGATTTCGGTTGTGGATTCAGTAGTTCTTGTCGCTAGAAGTCTCACTTCATCGGCCACCACAGCAAAACCTCGGCCATATTCACCCGCTCTTGCTGCCTCAATCGCAGCATTCAATGCAAGTAAGTTCGTTTGTTCGGCTAAGCCTTCAATCACTTCCGTGACACGACCAATGGCTTCACTTTCTTTGCTCAGTTCAGTGACCTGCTGGCTTGCACTTTCAATCGTCCGATGTAGGGAGGTGACCGTCTGCATGTTCTGCTCTAACGCTTGTGAACCCGTTTCAATTTGGCTTTTCGATTCTTGTAGGTTACTCGCAGAAAGCTTAGCTTGGTTTGCTGTTTCATCCGCCGACAAACTCACTTCAGAAAGTTGCTGGCCGACTAGTGTCATGGTCGACATTTGACTATCGACTTTGTTCGAGGTATTCACATTCGCCTCAAGTAATGAGGTCATACTGTCACCCACGGTGCGCGCTTTCAAGCTAACTCCGCGCACAATATCTAACAATGCCACATTCATTTTGTTGATTGACTTGGTCAAACTAGATAACTCATCACTGCCTTCTACGCTGAGTGCTGGTTGAGATACATCACCAGCGGCAATAAGCTGAGCACGCTTTGAGACCACTTGGATCCGCCGACCTATATTTCTGCCCATGTAAGTGGAAACCGTCAGTGACGCCAAAAGAAAAATGACTGAAGAAGCAATGAGTAATGAGATTACACTGGTTAAAGAGCTAAAAATTCCTTGCCCGCTGAGATCCGCTTGCTGTTGTTGACGTTGAATCAGGGTTTCCAAGCTGGCATTGAGTTCGCTTACCGCAGGGACTAGATCTTTGGCCATTTTTTCATTCACAAGGTTCCAGCTACTCGCGTTTCTTAGTTCAACAACCTGATCGGCAAGAGGGAAATAGAGTTGCTGCATCTCTTTAAACAGATCCCATAAGCCTTGATCGCTGTCGCTCATCAGGCTGACTTTAGAATCTATTTCTGTCACATACTTAGCGTGAGATTTTAGAAAATCCTGATACTTGCTGAGATGCTCCTGTTTGCCGTAAAGAAGAAAATCACGCATCGAAGAGAGCGCATTGGCAAGCGAGGTATAACTGTCTGCATATAGGCGGAATAAGCGCTTTCTCTCGCCCCCCTCTTTGTTGCTGGCTTCATCATTGATAAGACCTTGAAGCTGGTCCAGCGCCACTTCGGCAATTGGCGCGGCTTCGTTAATAAACAAGGAGTGGGCAGGAAGGTTCTCATCGGAGTGACTGGTTTCAGAGATCTCATTGACCAGTCGTTTGACCAATTCCCATTGTCCTAAGACTTGTTGATAAGAAGATTGGTCCAATAAGCTTTCCAATTTGGGCAATGCTTCATCAGTAGAAGTGATGACGCGATTGAGTTGCTCAAGCTGGGTATCACCAATAACCTCATCACCCCCTAACAGCATATAAGCCCTAAGGGTAGAGACGGTCGCCTGAAGTGACTGCTGTAATGAGCGACCAGTATCAACCGTCGGTAGATCAGACTCTAACAATGATTTGGTATGCTCTTCTACAGTGTTAACACTGCGAAATATAAATAGTGCGGCAACGATAAAAAGTACTGCAAGCGACAGAAAACTCAGCTGTAACTTCCCTGATATCGTGAGTTTCATCCTAATAACTCCTGTTTAAATAACCTACTAACTATAACGTTTTGACTTTTATTGTTAAATATAAGTTAACTCTTTTTATTCACTTTTGAATGATTGGTTTAATCCATTACATTCCTTCCTCTGTAAAGCGCTCACATCAAATATCACTTGTTGCCTAACACCACAAAAAAGACACGTAAAAACAACAATAAATACATAACATTAACAGATAAAATTAATTTTAAATTAGCCGAAAAAAGAGATTCCAATCACATATAGATTGGTTATAATTCGCGCCCATTACGATTTGCGCTGATAAACGCAAACTTAATTTGAAGAAATCGACTGTTAACCTAACCTCTCTAATCAGAGGTGAAATTGAGAAGAAAAATGAGCAAGATTGATAAAGCTACACGTATCCTGCTGGCGGGATTCTGTATCAACCTTTGTCTTGGCATCCTGTATGCTTGGAGCGTGTTTAACAAAGCCCTTGTTACTGAATCAGGCTGGAGCGCAGCTGAAGCATCTTCCCCTTACGCAATTGCAACCATCACTTTCTCTGTTTGTCTTCTTGTTGCAGGTATCCTTCAGGATCGTATGGGGCCACGTAAGATACTAATTCTCGGTACAACTCTAACAGGCCTTGGCATGATTGCCTCTGGCTTTGCCACTACGCCACTCATGCTGAACCTGACCTTTGGCGTTATTACCGGTGCAGGTATTGGTTTCGGTTACGCTTGTCTATCGCCATCAGCAATGAAATGGTTCCATTCCTCGAAAAAAGGGATGGTAAACGGTTTGATTGCAGCGGGTTTTGGCCTTGCCGCGATTTATCTTGCACCTGTCACTTCTGCATTGATCGAGAGCATGGGCATCCAGACCAGTTTTATGATTCTTGGTGCTGGCGTATTGGCGATTGCGGTTCCTCTTGCGGCGACCATTAACAATCCACCAACGGGTTACACGCCTGCAGAGCCTCGACTAAAAGCGGGACAGGCACCTAAAGCGGTCAAGAAAACCGAAGATCTAACCTGGAAATCCATGCTTAAAACACCTCAGTTTTATTCACTGTGGATTATGTATGCTTTTGCCGCCTCAGTTGGTCTTATGATCATCGGCAACATCACAACCATTGCTAGTGTGCAAGCAAACTTGCCAAACGCTGTCTATCTTGCGTCTATCTTAGCCGTGTTTAATTCGGGCGGTCGTGTTGCTGCCGGTATGCTTGCCGACAAGATTGGTGGCGTTCGTACCCTTCTGCTTGCTTTTGTGTTGCAGGGTATAAATATGGTTCTGTTCGCCACCTTTAACACTGAGTTGACCCTGATCATTGGTACTGCTATCGCCGCTGTTGGCTACGGCACTTTACTTGCGGTTTTCCCAACGCTTACTGCGGAGTTCTATGGTCTTAAGAACTACGGCACTAACTACGGTGTGCTTTACACAGCTTGGGGTATTGGTGGTGCAATCGGCGCCGCTGTAGTCGGTTTCTCAATGACCAATGGCGAAGGCTACGGCTTAGCTTATACGGTTTCAGCCATCATGATGGCGGTATGTATTGTACTGGCGTTTATCACTAAACCCATTACCGAAGCCAAGGTTGCCAAGCTTAAGAACGCTTAACGATTGCAAACTTCTCTGAAAGGCTTAACCTTGTGGTTAAGCCTTTTTTTGTCGCCATCAATCATGCCTGAACCTATTGTATTGCCCTCAAATTACTACCTAAGTAACTTTTTAAAGCTGATTCATCACGCGCTCGACATGTATCCTGATTTACTCTCTGGCGCAGAAATGCAGTGGCTGGAAGACTTCGACCACCTATCAACTCAGGCTCAGTGCTTGATGGTCAGACTGCTTTCACGCAAAGGGGAATGGTTTCGAAGCGACAAACTCAAGTATGAGGAAATTGACGATGTTCAAGCATCGCTCAATGAACTTGAGATGTCGAAATTTATCGCTCTCAACCCCGACATATCAAACTCTACACTGGCTACTCACCTACTAACAAAGCCAGAAGTGATCGAGCTGTTTTCTATTACCAATAAACAAGCCAAGAAGGAAGTAATCATAAAGGCGTTAGCCCCTGATTTTTTCTCTCAATATGGCGCATTGGGCTTTTTGATTATTAAGCTAGAATCGCCACAAGTGATTGACGTGTTGTTGACGCTCTTTTTTGCCAATACTCACCAAGATCTCAGCCAATTCGTACTCGACGAACTGGGATTACATCAATTTGAGCACTATCCACTTAGCCATGAGCGCCGATTCTTTTCGTCACGCAATCAACTGGATAAACTCCTCGCCCTGTCGCAAACACAAAAAAGCTACCAAGATGGCGATCGCCAATGTGTTTACACGCTGATTAATCACCTTGAGCAACTCGCCAGCCCTGTACAACACCACTACATAGAACGTAAACGTCAGCACCTTATCAACGACATCGCTCGAGATTTGGAACGTCGAGACGAGTATGATTTGGCAATTCACTGGTTTGAGCAGACGTCATTACCTCCTTCACGAGAAAGACGGGCAAGGATCTTTGATAAGCAAAACAAGATTGGCGAAATGAGTGACGTTGTCACATCTATATTGGATACACCGCATAATATTGCAGAGCTAGAGGTGGGCAATAAGCTATACCAACGTTTGCAGCGTTTAAAGGGAGAACGAATTCAAAGAGTGAAAAAGCCCGTCTTTACCGAACATCACCTCTCATTGGATTTATCGCAACAGCGAGTTGAACTCATGGTAAAAGCGCATTTTGAGCAAAATGGCTATGAGGTATTTTACTCCGAAAACATTTTACTCAACGGCTTGTTTGGCTTGGCTTTTTGGGATGTTATATTCAGTCCAGTAGAAGGGGCGTTTCTAAACCGCTATCAATATCGCCCTCTTGATCTCTACCATCATGACTTTGCGCTCAAACGTCAGGCTCTTATCGACAGTGTATTCGCGCGCCTTGAAAAGGATGGCTTTTCACATCTTAGGCATATCTACCGAGACAAAGTAGGTATTAGCAACCCATTTGTTGTTTGGAATATCTTCACTCCCCAGTTGCTGGAATACGCGATCACCTACATGCCGAGGTCTTTGCTGTGCCAACTGTTTCGAATCATGCTACGAGACCTTAAATGTTATCGCAATGGCTTGCCAGATTTGGTGCTGTTCAAGAATGGAAAGTTTGAGTGGATGGAAGTAAAAGGTCCAGGAGATCGCCTTCAGGATAATCAGTGGCGTTGGATTTACGAGTTCAAAAAACTCAATATCCCCTTTTCAGTCTGCTATGTTACTGCGACATAATCGACGCAAAACATCTGCAAAGCTCCCGATGATTACTCAAGTAGTATGCGAAGGTGAGTCAAATAGAATCCTGAAGTTCACCCACGTTATCTGATCAGTATCTTTGCCTGTGATAACCAAGTCCAAAATCGCCCGTTTTATGCAATTAATTTACTTTAAGTACGGCTAAGTCACCGTGTTTTATCGACTTTTAGACAATTTCTCATATTTTGAACATTGTTTTATTTGCCAATTCTGTCGCCGTCTGCTGAAATTATCAAACCTTGGCAATACAGTTATTTTTCAAATGAATATACGCGTTTTCTTGATTCTCTCCTTAGTGACTGTCTTCGCTGGCTGTGCGACTTATGCAGGCCTCAACTACGACCAACTGTTTGGCGATGCTCAAGCAAGGGACAGACAAGCTGACATCGCTACTTCATCAAGTGATTTTTTCCTAAACGACGTCAAGCCTATTATCGATAACCGATGCGTGGTTTGCCACGCCTGTTACGATGCTCCTTGCCAACTTAAAATGTCTTCAGTGGCTGGTATTGACCGAGGTGCCAGCAAAGAAAGGGTTTATGAAGGGACACGTCTAACCGCAGCGACACCTACTCGGCTTTTCGAAGATGCACAAACGACAGAGCAATGGCGTTCAATCGGCTTTCACCCTGTGCTCAATGAACGCATTCAAACGCCAACTGCCAATATAGAAGCTGGTCTCATGGCTAAGTTGTTGATGCAAAAAGAAGCCTACCCTCAACCAGAACAAGTTCAGCTTGAAGGGTTTGATTTTTCGATTGATCGACAACAGATTTGTCCGACGGTTGAAGAATATGATAGTTACGTTCAGGATCACCCTAACTGGGGTATGCCCTATGGTATGCCTAACCTATCGTCTAACGAGTACTCTACACTGATCAACTGGCTCCAAGGTGGCGCACTCATGAGCGCTCCCATTCCTCTCTCTGCAGAGCAACTTGCGTTGGTCACCCAGTACGAGCTATTTTTCAACAGAAGTTCTCGCAAAGCGCAGCTCACCGCGCGTTACCTATACGAGCACCTATTCTTGTCACATCTGTACTTCTCAGACCTCAATGAAACCGCGCCACGATTTTTCACGCTGGTTCGTTCTCAAACCCCACCAGGTGAGCCCGTTAAACGAATCGTAACGCGTAGACCCTACGATGACCCAGAAGTAGACCGCGTCTATTACCGCCTAATTCCTGAGCAAGCGACGATTGTCGACAAAACTCATATGCCTTTCGCTCTCAATAGTCAGCGGATGGTTGATTGGCAAGAGTGGTTTGTTGACACGGCTTACGATGTTGCTGAACTCCCTGGATATGAGCCTGAAATCGCAGCAAATCCAATGACTGCATTTATCGATCTGCCAGTAAAATCTCGCTTCAAATTTATGTTGGACAACGCACAAAACACCATCAACGCCTACATAAAAGGGCCAGTTTGTCGTGGTCAACTGGCACTGAACGTTATCAACGATCGCTTTTGGGTCTTCTTCCTTGATCCTGATAAATCAGACATTCCCGAAGTGAACGAGTTCTATCGCTCGCAAGCAGACAATTTGAAACTCCCCGGCGAGTTGGAGAGTAACACTTTACCTATCACAAGCTGGATGTCTTATTCCCGCCAACAAGCTCGATACCTTGAAGCTAAGTCGGACTTTATTAATCACTGGTTTAAAGGTGGAAAGCACTTAACGACCGATGTTATATGGTCAGGTAACGGAACCAATCCAAACGCCGCTTTAACCGTTTTCCGCCATTTTGATAGCGCCTCGGTCGTTCAGGGATTAGTCGGCTCGCCTCCCAAGACAGCTTGGGTCTTGGATTACGCTTTGATTGAACGCATACACTATTTGCTGGTGGCAGGGTTTGATGTCTACGGCAACTTTGGTCATCAGTTGATGACGAGAATGTTTATGGATTTTTTAAGACTCGAAGGAGAAAGCAACTTCGTTGCTCTTCTACCAAGAAACGTCCGTCATATCGAACAGTCCAGTTGGTACCAAAATCAAAGTACTCAGTTGAGCGACTTCTTGCAACGCAATGTGAAGCCATTTGACCAACCGACTCAGGTCCCTTATCAGACCAGCGATCCCAAACATGAACTGTACGATATTTTACGAACCCAACTTTCTTCTGTTCTAAGCAATCGATACGCGATCGAACAAACTGGCTTTAAACCAGAGAATGAAGCCGTGTTGCAGAGTATTGATGGCATTAAAGGCCATGGATTACGTTACTTCCCTCAGATCATCATGCTAATGATTGAGTCTGATTCCGGGGACAGTCAGCTGTTCACCCTACTTCACAATAATGCGCATACCAACGTCTCCAGCTTGTTTGATGAAGAAGCCAATCGTGATTATCAAAATGATGACTTCACCTTAGTGAGAGGAGTGATCGGAAGTTATCCAGCTGCGTATTTGACCTTAAATGAAAACGAGATTTCTCAACTCGTCGACATGATTAACAATGTTCGCTCGGAGAACGATTACGTTAAGTTATTGGATAGATTCGCAATCCGTCGTAGCTCAGACAAATTCTGGCCTTTCAGCGATCAAGTGCACGCTTGGTACAAAGAAAATCAGCCTGTCGAATTTGGGCTACTTGACTATAATCGTTTTGAGAATAGGTAGAACTGTTCAACCGAGCGTTTTCAAACGCGGGAGGTGGGCATGAATATTAGAGATAACATTCGCGCTATTGAGCAACAAATCTATGTAGCTTGCTCAGAGGGTGATTACGACACGGTACAAATGCTTGAGCATCAATTAGAGAGTTTGCGGGGCAAAGCCGCACAACCTTTCGATGATGACCCCTACGCACCAGAGGGAAAACTATTCCCCGAGGATGATTGGTTTTAACGACGAATGCCCTGCTTTGCAGGGCTTTCTTTTGCTATCTAACCTAAGTCAGACTGATCATCCTTTCCGCCACCAAAGCCAAGCAACCGTTAGCCGAGTTCAAACAACATGGCTTTGATCACTTGGCAGTAGGCTTGCGACTCTCTATTTCTACTGACGGCTCTATAAAAGGGGCTCCCTCACAGTTTGACGTCCCTATTAGAGAAGTAAAGTTATGTGCGGGAGCGGGGTTCATTTGCGCCCTGTGTGGTAATGTCATGACCATGCAGGGACTACCAGGAAAACCAGCTTTTATGAACCTTGATCTGGATGAAGCTGGCCACATCGGCGGCCTGAGCTAATAGACAAAAACTGCGCTATCGAATCAAGGTTTTGTCGATAGCGCTTTGGTGTCAATAATAGGTGCACATCCTTTTACCATCGACTTCAATGATGTTAAACGGCGTTTCGTAAATCTTCTCTAATATGTCTGACTTAATCACTTGATTAACCGTCCCCTGAGCCACCACTTTCCCCTTCTTAAGCGCGATAATATTGTCCGAATAACACGCAGCAAAATTGATATCATGAATGACGACCACGACGGCTTTATTCATCTCATATGCGAGGCGTCCAACGTTGCGCATAATTTGTAATGAGTGCTTGATATCGAGGTTATTCAGAGGTTCATCCAGAAAAACATAATCTGTATCTTGCGCCATCACCATGGCAATAAAAGCCAGTTGTCGCTGACCTCCACTCAGCTCATCAAGATACTTATGTTGGATGTCCAACAAATCGAGATAAGATATCGATGTTTCGATCACCTGTTGATCGTCGTCCGTAAGCTTACCCTGACTGTATGGAAATCGACCAAATGACACCATTTCCCTCACGGTAAATCGCATTGTAATGTTGTTGGCTTGGCGCAGCACTGCCAGTCTTTTCGCCAACTCTTTGGTATCCCAATCTGTTAAAGATTTGCAGTCGATGAACACTTGCCCTTCATCTTGAGTGATCAGTCGGCTTGCCATTGAAAGTAAGGTGCTTTTACCTGCACCATTCGGGCCAATGATTGACGTCACCTTACCCTTTTCAAAATCGGCACTGGCATCAGAGACGACTTTTGATTGACCAAACCACTTGGTCAAATTCTGCAATTTAATCATAAAACCTCTATATGATTCGGTTACGCAGCAACATAGTGAGGAAGTAAATACCGCCCACAAAGTTGATAACCACACTGAGTGTCGTCGAAAAACCAAATACTTTTTCTACTATCCACTGACCACTCAGTAGAGCGACAACTGAAAGTAGAGAGACCCCCAGCAACAAAACTCTATGTTGATAACTATTGAACCATTCACGAGTCAAGTTAGTCACCAAAAGACCAAAGAACATAATCGGCCCCACCAATGCAGTCGAAATAGCGATCAGCGCGGCCGACAATAGCAAAACGCACAGCGTCGTCCGTTTCACATCAACCCCGAGGCTAGTGGCATTATCTTTATCTAACCAGAAGACATCCAGCAAACGGTTCATTCGGTACAACAGTGCACTAATTAACAAAAGCAGCGGCGTACACAAGTAGACAAGTTCAACGCTGATGTTGTTAAAACTGGCAAACATGTTGGCTTGTACCGACGCGAAGTCACTCGGATCCATCAACATAATAAAGAAGGAGGAAACGCTGCCAAACAATTGTCCTAATATCACGCCTAGCAACAACAAGACCATTAAGTTCTGTGTTTCTCCTTTGAAGTAGAAACTGAACAACAACAAGGAAAAAGCCAGCATAACTACAACAGACACACTGAAATTAAAATACGCATTCATCGCGATACTGCTCAAGCCACCAAATATGACCACAACCAGTACCTGAGTAAACATGTACAGCGAGTCGAAGCCCATGATACTCGGCGTGAGAATTCGGTTGTGCGTGATGGTCTGAAAAGCCAACGATGACTGTCCTATCGCGATACCGGCAACAATCATTGCCAATACTTTCGGCACACGCCGAGAAAGAAAGTACTGATAGTTGTCGGCATTTAATCCGATTCCAATAAACAAAAAGCAAAACAGCAGTGCAGTGACCACTAGCCCTATCAGCTTCATCTTATCCTGCATGTTTGTGTCCCTTTAAGATGAAGTAGATGAACACACTACCGCCTAAAATACTGATAATGGTCGAAATTGGAATTTCATAGGGGAAGATAATCAATCGACTTGCGAGGTCACAGCTAAGGACGATCAGAGCACCGATAATCGCAGTAAGCGGAATGTTGCGACGCAGGTTGTCGCCATAAAATCGACTGACCAAGTTAGGAACAATCAAGCCAAGGAAAGGTAACATCCCTACGATCATCACCACGGAAGCAGACATCACGGAGACCAGCAAAACACCAATAATCAGCACTTGTTGATAGTTCAAACCTAGGTTGACAGCGAAATCTTTCCCTAACCCGACCGCCGAAATCCTTGCCGCATACAGATAGCTGAAAATGGCCACTGGCACAGCAATGTAAAGCAGCTCGTAATCGCCCTGTAGCAGGTTGGCAAAGTTAGCCACTGTCCAACTCGAGAGGTTTTGCAATGCATCGTATTTGTAGGCGACAAATGTCGCGAGCGAATCGACCACGTTACCAAAAATGATTCCAATAAGCGGGACAAACACTGCATTCTTAAACTGAATGCGGTTAATGAACTGTACAAACAGTAATGTGCCCAACATTGAAACGGTGAAAATCAACCACAATTGCTGACCATTGCCAAAGACCACTAAGCTAAGTACATATCCCAGCATCGCACATTCAATAGTCCCAGAGGTGGACGGCGAAGCAAATCTGTTCTGGCTGATCTGCTGCATTATCAAGCCAGCAATGCTCAGCCCTGCACCAGCCAATAGCACAGCGACCAGTCGAGGGATACGACTGGCGAGCAACAAATGCCAACTGTCCCTATCACCTGCGATTAAACCAGCGACATTCAGTTGCCCAACGCCAACAAAAATTGAACATCCGCTCAGGAGTATTAGAACCAATAACAGTTTTTTCAATGTAAACCCTTACGACGCAAAAAACCTCAAGCCACTTTGGCTTGAGGTGGCGTAAATCTTGTTAAGAGGATCAGTTGATACCAGAGGCGATTTTCACGTCTTCAATCATTTGCTCTGTTGCGCGCATACCTGAAATCGATAAATACCAAGCATTGATGTCTAGGTAGGCCATTTTTTTGTTTTGGTAGGCTTGAGTGGCTTTGACCAACTCATTTTCGAAATCACGTTTGACTGTACTGCCTTTACCTTTGTTAATAAGGATATCCTTATCAATTACTAACAGAGCTGAGGGATCAGTTTCGCGAATAAACTCGTAAGAGACTAGGTCGCCATGGCGGCTCTCTTTGATCCCTTTTACCGACTCTTGAAAACCGAAATCTTTGTAAATGGCAGAAAAACGTGACTGCGCACCGAAAGTGGTGATATTGCCGCCAGCGCTCATCACAGTGAGTGCATCTAAGCCGTTTTGGCTGTTCGAGGCTTGAATCGATTTGAATTCTTTATCTAACTGCTCAATTTTTTGCTCTACAAAATCCTGCTTTTCAAAGACTTTACCAAGATTACGCCATTGCTGTTGGGTGCTTTCCCAGTAGCCTTTACTGGCATCTGAAGCGTAAACAATGGTGGGTGCAATTTCAGACAGCTCTTTGTATTTTGATGCCGCACGTGTACCTATGATGATCAGATCAGGCTTTTGCGTATAAATAGTTTCAAAATCGGGTTCGTGAAGACTCCCCGCAGAAGTGAATTCATAGTCACGGTATTCGGACAAATAATCGGGGAACATACTAACAGTCGAAATCGCAACCGGTTTGACATTAAACGCTTTCACCGTATCTAATGCGCCTAGGCCTATCACCACAACCCTCTTAGGGTTGGTTTCTAACTTGGTAACACCTTGTGCGTGTTCAATTTCCACTAATTTAGCATTGACGTTGAATGCCAATAATCCTGCGGTCAGCGCGACGGTAGACAATTTCATTGTTCGGACTCCATAATCACAAATGCAAGCTATTATCATTTACGTTTATGAGGATGTCATCAGTGCTTTACGTTTTTTACATTTGTTATGGAAAGGAAAAATATAATATTTTCTGTAAGTTAGGTGGTTATCGGTGGTGTATTTGCGTGCTCTAGAATTGAGCACGCTGAAGGGTTAAGCGTTAAAGAAAATCAATATTTGAACGCCCGATTTCGTTTTTCTTGGTCTCTTTCTTCTTGTCGCTTTTGTCTTTGTGGGCTTTGCGCTTTTGTGATGACTTACTCTTGTTATCTGGTCTAAGTGCTGGCTGGCTAGCAGCCTCTTCTTGCTCTTCAGTCACTGGGGCATCGCAGACAACAACATAATACTCTTGGTTAAATTCGAAGAAGTCACCATCGTACATTTTACGACGTTTACGGGTTTCAAGTTCTCCATTAACAGCCACATAACCCTCTGAGATAATGTGTTTCGCTTCACCACCTCCGCCAACAAGGTTGGCAATTTTGAATACCTTATACAGTTCAATTGGCTGAGATGAAACCTCAATCCCTATTGCTTCGATCTCAATTTCTTGCTCATTTTCGTAGTCATCTGTCATGTTTTGTTTCAACGGTACTTGGAAAAAAACTGAGTCTAATGCCTATCTGCTCATAAATAAACTAAAGTTAAACATAGAAACCGCATCGTAAGGGTACTCGCTTTGCTCAAATGGACACTTGTTCTGTTGCTATTTTCATGGCAAACAATGGCTTATCATCCACCAACGAAAGTTGTGGTGTATGGAGACGATTCCTACCCTCCTTACAGTTACGGTGAGGATGGGGTTGCCAAAGGCATCTACAGTGACATACTCCGTCGAGTCTTCGAACAAATGCCGGACTACGATATAGAATTGGTCCCTGTCCCATGGAAGCGCGGCCTCAAGATGCTTAAAGTGGGTCAAGGCTTTGCACTCTACCCTCCCTACTATTATTCCGATCGACGCCGTTATATTTCTCCATATTCCAAACCTATTCTTGATGAGGAAGTGGTCGTATTTTGTCACCCAGAGAGGACAAAAGAACGCGCTTTAACTGAGTGGCCCCAGGATTATCTAGGGTTAACAGTGGGTGTCAATGAGGCCTTCGCGCTTGGTGGGCAGGCATTTTGGGATGCCGTTAAGTCAGGAGACATCACTCTTTTAGAAGCCAAGGGGAATCGCCCCAATATCATCAACCTGTATGAGAAGAAAACTGACTGCTACATGAACGATAGGCTGTCGATTTTATGGGAAATTAAGCGCATGACCAATGAGGGCTTATTACCACAGGACTGGCAACTCACACTCGGTGCAGTAGTCAGCAGCGAGCAAGGCTATCTTGGTTTTACCAACCGTGCCCCTGATAGTTATCCCTTTAAAAAAGATTTCATCAAAAAATTCAACCAATCACTGAACAAGCTGAAAGAAACTGGTGAGATTGACAGCATTATCAAAGCCTATTTTGAAAATGGAATATAACCGTCTCAGATCAAGATTGACTTGTGGCGAGACAGGCCTGCCATTTAACTTATCCTGATGCACGGCAAGAATTATACTGTCGACAGTGTGCGATTGAATTTCTGCTTCGCCAGATTGAGATGCTTCAGTGCATCAAGCCGCTCACTCTTTCTTAAACTCGATGTGTAGCTAATCGCGGCTTGGCAGTCAAAGATCGCCTTTTTTACCTCTTCTGGCCCAATCTTTTGGGGGATTTCTCGGTTAAGTAGTAACAATAACTTATTGGCTACCTGCACACATTGACGCCTAGATTTAAATACTTCTATGCAGAGTCCGATCGCCTTCTCTGTTGATTGAAATGCATATTGATCAACTTGCCATAGAAGACGATCTAACGTGGACTTACGTTTTCGACTACGTTCAATCTGATTCTCCAGCATAAGCTGCAAAGAGCATGCTTCCAGTGAAGGTGTCTCATCTATCACGCGATTGCGAACCCAATTCGTTACTTGATCAAACCAATGGTAATTGTCTGTCTCGTAGAGCAGATACAACAGGTAATGGAGCCATGACAAATCTAATTGATGATAGTTCTTGAGCAAATCAGCCAGCTTAATTCGAGCAACTTTATAGTTGCTATCGTGCAATTCAATATGTACCTCGACCAACGTCAATGCAAGTCTCTCATTTTCAGATAAGTCGACCTTCATGAGTTTATGCAATTCATTCTGCGCTGATATTGAGATAGAACATCCTTGCGCCTTTGCAACCGTCAATTTTAATCGCAAAGCATAGATTGCACTCGATAAGGTGTTGTAGCGAGTGTTGGCAATTTGTTGACGGTATAGTGCAAAACCACTCATCGCTTCCTCGAGGTTATCTTCGATTTCACACAGTCGAGTATACGCTAATATACGAGGTACATTGCCTTTGGAAAACTTAAGCGCTTGAGCTAGGGCTTGCTTTGCTCCCCGCTGGTCTTTTCGTAGTAAACAACACAGCGCTATACTATCTGACACTACTGAAGGTTGTTTACCCGTATCATCAATCCATTGCTCAAGAACAGACTGCGCTTGACTTGGCTCCCCCATTTCGATTAAAGCCATTGCATGACCAGTCGTTGCCCATTGACTATTGCGCTTTGTTCGGCAAGCCTGAAAGTGCGCTATCGCTTGTCGCTTCAGTCGCTGGCTGAGGTATAGATCACCTTGAATACGCAGAATATGAGTTGCGTATTCAGGGTAACACTTCAGCGCTTTAGAGAATGTTTCCTCAAGATCCGAAACATCACACTGTTGTGCACTCAATAACAATGAGGACATCACTTGCTTGCGCCTGTACACACGTAAAATACGCTTCTTGAGGGCATACAAAGAATATGGCTTAAGCACATACTCATCCGGCTCCACCTCAAGAATTGAACGCACCACTTCTCCATTCGTCTCGCTAGTGAGCATGACAAATGCACATTGAGGACGAAGCAATCCATGATAGCGGCATTCTTCAAAAATTTGTTTACCTGTGAGCACTTTGCCAAACCGATAGTCGCAGATAAACAAGTCGATCGAAATCTCTCGAAGGGTTTTATAAATCGAGCCGACATTCTTGGCCGTATAGATCAAACGGTCACTAAAGCCCGACTCTCTGAGCAGCATTTTTAGATTAGCTATGACCAATGGAGATTCGTCGGCGATCAGTACGCCCGCTTGGCTCACGTTTTGGATTTGGCCGAACATTATTCAACTGTTTTCATCTTGAGAAATGGTTGGTTAGGGTATAGAAACTAGGAACGGATTAACACGATAGTTTTATCAGAGTTCTGTCAAAATCAAACAATTGCAGAAACCCTATAAATAACTGATATATATGTAATTTAAATAAGAAATGGTTTGGTGAATTTATGCACAGTTCTCTCTTTCACATCTCATAATCTGCTTCTCATGCTGACTGCTTAATCATCCTTTTAAGATGATTTAACAAAGCCTCATTGAAGACAAAGGGGTAACGTCTCATTTTTACCAATTACTCAGCTAAAATAAGAGTATTTAAGTGCAAAAGATGAACGCATATCAATAAAAGATCAAAATTACTGTCTCATACTTGACTCACTGCTGGAGCTCAACAAATATTTCATGTTAAAACTATAGGTTACACCGAATATATTTTTAAATTCATAACTTTAGCTTATGGAAGGCTTTCCGCGTGATGGATTTAGGTACGTCGAATTACATGTCACATAACATCAAAAACAAAACGTCACAATCGAACGCTTCGTCTGTCTCAAGTAGCCAGTCTGTTAGTGACACATCACAAAGACCAAGCTCCGCTGCACTGAGCGGCGCCGAACTTGATCAGCTAATGGATAACCACTTTAAGCATATGTTCGACGTGTTTAATGATGGTCTTTTCTATATGACAGACGATGATAGAATCTTTTTTTACAATCCGACGTTTTATGAAAACTATGATATAGCCTCAGGGCAGTGCCATCTCGATGCGTGGCTCAATCTTGTTCATCCGCTGGACAAAGCCATGTTAAAAAATGCAGTCGACGCACACATCCAAGAAGACAATCGTAAGATTTCGACTCAATACCGAGTAAAAAACAAGGCCGGTCAATATGTTTGGGTTGAAGGTACCGCAGTGACCAAAACCATCAATGGCAATCGTTTTATGATTGGTTGTCATCGTGATATTTCAGATCGAAAACTGATGGAAACCTACGTTCAGCAGGCTGCATTTAGAGATAATGCCTCTGGGCTGTCAAACAGCCAGAAGCTGAACATTGATATTGACGGTTTAGTTGACCAACTGCCTGGTTTGCATTCATTAGTCTACATCCAGATTGGCGATATTCGTTCCTATCTCAGCGCTTATGGTCCTCACATTTTACGTGACGTGATGTCACACCTTATCACAGCGTTAAATTCATTCACGGATGACTTCGTTGATATCTATCGTGTACGCTCTGATGATTTTGCCGTGCTAGTTAGAGGGCAATATTCAACCAATGAACTCACCCAACTCGGTGAAAATATCGCCAAGACTTATCTCGAATCCCTTCAGAGTAGCAGCTACATGTATGGTACCGATATCAGTATTGGTATTTTCCCCAGCTTTGATATCGGACTTGCAGCGGAGGAAATCATCAAGATCGCGGCTCGCACCTGTCAATTTGCTGGGGAAAAGAAGCGTAACCGAGTTGGCGTATACAGTAATGAGACCAAAAGCAAAGTTGACCGACACTTCTATATCGAGCGCGAACTGGCCAATGCGATTCATAACCAAACCCTATCGGTAAAGTTTCAACCCATTATCTGTGCTAAAAAAAATCGCGTCGCCAGCTTCGAAGCGTTAGTTCGTTGGAAAAGCGATAAAATTGGAGAAATTTACCCGGATGAATTTATTGAAGTGGCAGAGAAGAAGGGGCTGATCGTTGAGCTAGGGTACCTTATCTTTTCTAAAGCGAGTCAATTCATCAAGCGATACTTATCCGTTCATCGCACCAATATTCGAGTCAATGTTAACGTATCCGTTTTACAACTGTTGAATCATCAGTTTCCAGATCGGATCAAGCAAATCGCGGATCAGCATGGCGTCGAAACCAAAAACATTGTCTTGGAATTAACCGAAACCATCATTCTCGATGGTAATAAAGGGGCGATATCTCAGTTAAGTCGTTTGAGTCAGTATGGTTTTTTACTTTCCTTGGATGATTTCGGATCCGGTTACAGTTCCCTCAATAGCTTTTTTGACCTCCCCCTAAATCAGATTAAAGTCGACAAGTTGATGGCTTGGCGATGTCTCGACAACCCTGCCACTATGGAATATCTAACCTTCATCACTCAATTGTGCCAATCACATAATGTAGATATTGTGGTAGAAGGTATTGAGAATGCCGAGATGCAGAAACGTTTCACTGAAATGGGAGCTTCATTCCTCCAAGGTTACTGGTTTTCTAAGCCTCTTTCTGTCGCTAGTGCAAGTCAATACATATCCGTCTAACGGCAGCCTCTTTCATCCGCTCATCAAAAACTCGAGAGTTCTACCAGTTTTTGGGTGTAGCTCTGTTGTGGCTGTTGGAATAGAGTCACGGTTTCTCCCTGTTCAACAATTTCGCCTTGCTGCATGACAATGGTGTAGTGACATAACGATTTGACCACATTCAAGTCATGGCTGATAAACAAATAGGTCAGCTGATACTTTTGTTGCAGCGATTTCAGTAAGTCCAGGACTTGCGCCTGAACCGTGCGATCTAATGACGATGTGGGCTCATCCAGTAAAATAAACTCAGGCTTTAAAATTAACGCCCGAGCTATCGCGATACGCTGGCGCTGACCTCCTGAGAATTCATTGGGATAACGATGGCGAGTCTCAGGATCGAGGTCAACTTCCTCCATCACTTCGCATATCATCTTGTCGACCATGGGGTCATCATAATCATAATGAACACGCAGCCCCTCACCGATTACCTGGGCCACAGACATTCTCGGGTTAAGAGCTGAAAACGGATCCTGAAACACCACTTGCATTTTACTGCGGTACGGTAGCATCTCTTTACGATCTAAGCCTTGCAGTTCATGCTGCTGATAAGAAATCGAACCTTGGGAATGAACAAGACGCAGAATCGCCATTCCCGTTGTTGACTTACCAGATCCACTTTCACCAACCAAACCAATCGAATGACCACGCTTTAAATCAAACTTCATGTCAGTCACGGCTTTTATATGCGATACCACACGTTTAAACAGGCCACCCGTTATTGGGAACCATACTCTAAGATTGGCGACAGATAACAGGTTGCTGGCATCAGCGGAGACTTGAACGGGCAAACCTCTAGGGTCTGAGTTTATTAACTTTTGGGTATAGGGGTGTGTTGGCATGGCAAAGAGTGACTGGCAGTCCGCTTCTTCTACCAGCTCACCATTTTGCATGACGGCTACACGGTCTGCGATGCGCCGAACAATACTTAAATCGTGGGTAATAAATAACATCGCCATGCCTAACTCTTGTTGCAGCTCTTTTAGCAGGTCCAAAATCTGCGCCTGCACAGAGACATCCAGTGCGGTTGTTGGCTCATCTGCAATCAATAACTCAGGCTCATTGATAAGAGCCATGGCAATCATCACTCTCTGTCTTTCACCGCCAGATAACTCATGTGGATAGGCATTAATCTTTACATCTGGGTAACGTATGCCAACTTTAGCCAACCACTCGACAGCTAAAATTTCGGCTTGCTTTTGCCGCACACCACGATGAATCGAGAGTGTTTCGACTAACTGCTTGCCCACTTTATGCAAAGGGTTAAGCGATACCATAGGTTCCTGAAAGATCATTCCGATCCTACCACCGCGAATTCCCCTTAATTGCCTCTCCGAGCAGCTCAGCATGTCGATGCCATCAAAATGGATGCTGCCCTCCAAATAATGGGATGAACCATTGGGAAGTAATTTCAACACTGAATTCGCGGTCACAGACTTACCCGAGCCACTCTCTCCAACCAATGCAAGCGTCTCGCCTTTGTTGATCGACAATGACACCTGATTGGTCACTCGCTCGATCGCTTTTCCACGACCAAACCCTACAGATAAGCCGTCTATTGTTAATACTGGTTTGGTCATGGTTATCTCCCTTGATGATGAGGGTCAAAGGCGTCGCGAACCGCTTCACCAACAAATACGAGCAAGGTTAGCATTAGCGACAATACAAAGAAGGCTGAAAAACCTAACCATGGTGCTTGTAAATTCGCTTTCCCCTGAGCCAATAATTCACCCAGTGAAGGCGAACCCGCAGGCAAACCAAAACCCAGAAAATCAAGAGAAGTGAGGGTGGTTACGGAACCGGAAAGAATGAAAGGCATCATAGTCAAAGAGGCGACCATCGCATTGGGTAACATATGGCGTCTCATAATACGGCTATCACTGACGCCCATTGCCTGCGCGGCTCTAACATAATCGAAGTTTCGACAACGCAAAAACTCTGCTCTGACAACCCCAACTAGACTCATCCAGCTAAACAAAACCATAATGCCGAGCAACCACCAGAAATTGGGTTCAACGAAACTAGACAGAATAATCAACAAGAAAAGAGTCGGCATTCCCGACCAAACTTCGATAAAGCGCTGACCTAACAAATCGAGCCAACCACCGTAATAACCTTGGGTAGCGCCAACAATCACTCCAATCACACTGGAAATGATGGTCAGCACAAAACCAAACAACACAGAGATCCTGAATCCGTAGATGATTCGTGCTAAGACATCTCGCCCTTTGTCGTCAGTGCCAAGCAGATTGACGCTATCGGGCGCAGACGGCACCGAGCTAGAGATGTTGAAATTGATCGTATCATAGCTAAAACGAATCAAAGGCCAAATGATGTGCCCCTCTTCTTCGATCAGCTCAACAACATAGGGGTCGGTGTAATCAGCTTCCGTCTCAAACTCCCCACCAAACTCAGTTTCCGCATATTGAGTGATGACTGGGTAATACCAACCTCCTTGATACTTCACAAGCAAAGGCTTGTCATTGGCGATCAGCTCAGCAAACAAACTGATTAAAAATAACGTCATAAAAATCCACAGTGACCAGTAACCACGTTTGTTTGCTCGAAACCTTAGCCAGCGCGCTTCATTTAACGGATTACGTCTTTTTTTTGTCAGCATTAACGCGCCTCAAAATCTATTCTTGGGTCAACCCAGGTGTAGGTTAAATCAGAGATGATGCTCAGAATCAAGCCAAGCAGCGTCATAATATATAAAGAACTAAACACCACTGGATAATCTCGTTGGATCGTTGACTCAAACCCGAGCAAACCAATGCCTTCAAGTGAGAACATGACTTCAATCAACATAGAACCGGTGAAAAAGATGCTGATGAACGCCGCAGGGAAACCAGCAATGATGATCAACATCGCATTACGAAACACGTGTTTGTAGAGAATACTTCTTTCATCCAAACCTTTCGCTCGTGCCGTTACAACGTATTGTTTGTTTATCTCATCGAGAAAAGAGTTCTTGGTCAACATGCTCAATGTTGCGAATCCACCAATAACCATCGCCAGTATCGGTAACGTCAAATGCCAAAAATAATCGATGATTTGCTCGTACCAAACGAGCTGCTCAAAGTTGCTGGATACCAGCCCCCGAAGCGGGAACCAACTCAAGTAGTTGCCACTCGCAAACAAGATGATCAAGATGATGGCGAACAGGAAACCAGGGATCGCATAGCCAACAATCACGACAGCACTTGACCAAACGTCAAATCGAGAGCCATGGTGGATGGCTTTCATGATACCCAAAGGAATGGAAATCAGGTAAATGATCAGCGTGCTCCACAAGCCCAATGAGATAGAGACAGGTAAGCGCTCGACAATTAAATCAATCACATTACCGCCTTTGAACAAGCTTTCGCCAAAGTTAAATGTGGCGTAGTTTTTGAGCATATCAAAGTATCGCTCATGCAGAGGCTTATCAAAACCAAACTGCTTTTTTATCTCCTCAACGACTTCTGGATCGAGACCTCGTGAGCCTTTATAACCCGTCGAGTTAGCGTCACTGCCTACATCAAGGTCAACTTCACTGCCGCCACCAGCAAAACGTTCCATAATGCCAGAGCTATGCCCTTCTAACTGGGCAATAGCCTGTTCCACCGGTCCTCCCGGTGCAATCTGAATAATGAAGAAGTTGATGGTGATGATCGCCCACAGCGTGGGGATCACCAAGAATAAGCGACGAAATATATAGGCTGCCATCTATCCCTCTGCTAACGTCGTTTTTCAGGTAACTTGGCAGCTTTATCCTTTGATATCCACCAAGTATCAATACCTAAGTCATATCTCGGCATGTTGTCCGGACGCTCGAATTTGTCCCACATCGCTACACGATACTCACTCACGTGCCATTGTGGAATGATGTAAAAGTTCCACTGCAACACTCGGTCGAGAGCACGCCCTAAAGAAAGCAATGCATCTGGGTCTTGCTGTTTTTTGGAAATTTCCATCGTCAGACTATCAACAACAGGATCAATGACGCCCGCCGTGTTGTAGGTTGAATCGATGTAGTTGGAGTTCCAGACAATCATCAAGTTTGGACTCGGATATGGATTCGCCGAATAAGCCGAGGAAACCATGTCAAAGTCGCGATCGCGAAGTCGCTTAATATACTGTGTGGTATCAACAGAGCGGATCTTCATATCGATACCCATGCGCTTCATATTCTTTTGTACTGGAATCGCAATACGTTCCGTGGTCGGGCTATAGATCAATAGTTCAAAGCTAAACGGTTGACCCGTTTTAGTATTGGTGAGTACTTTGTTTTTCAGCTCCCAACCCGCTTCTTTAAGCAGCTCAAACGCAGTACGCATCTGGTTACGAATACGTCCCGAGCCATCGGTAACCGGAGGCTGGAACTGTTCAGTAAATACGCGAGGAGGGATTGCGTCTTTAAAGGGCTCTAGCACTTTTAGTTCCTTAGCACTCGGGACGCCCTTCGCTTCGTAGTCGGTATTCTGGAAATAACTGCGCGTGCGTGTGTACTGACCATAGAACATGTTTTTGTTCATCCACTCGAAGTCCATTGCATACGTCAGAGCTTCACGGACTCTAGCATCTTTGAACACTTCACTTTGTGTATTAAAGACAAAAGCTTGTGTGTTTTCTGGCTTCTGATGTGGAATTTCTTGTTTGGTGATATACCCCTTATCAAAATTCACGCCTGAGTACGAGTTGGCCCAAAACTTCGCTGAGTTTTCCAGACGAAAATCAAATTCACCGGCTTTGAACGCTTCCAGCATGACAGTGTCATCGCGGTAGTAATCGTATTGTACTTCCTTGAAATTATTACGACCGACGTTTACTGGCAGATCTTTAGCCCAATAGTCGTCTACTAACGAATAAGTCACACTCTGACCAGATTTATAATCAACAATTTTATATGCTGAACTACCAACTGGAGGAGTAGCAAGAGGTTCTGAAAATTTCTTATCTTTCCAAAAATGTTCTGGCAATACACGGGTCGTTTGGGCAAAGCTGAACATCTTTTCGCGATTAGGCGCTGCCATTTCAATACGAACAGTCAGATCGTCTTTTGCCGTGACCGACTTAATATCCTTATAGTAAACGCGATACTGCGGTACACCTTCAGTCATAAATTTATCAAACGTGAAAGCGACATCGTGCGCAGTGATTGACTCGCCATCGTGGAAACGTGCCTTGGGGTTAATGTCCACCTCTAGCCAGGTGTAGTCATCCGAGTATCTCACTCTCTCTGCGATCAGAGGGTAGTAGGCATCGATTTCATCACTGGGAGAAAACATGAGCGTATCATACAACTCTCCTGTTGCGGCAGCAGCGACACCTCTGGAAGCGAATCGGTTGAAGTTATCGTACGTCCCGACTCGGCCATAAGTCATTTTGCCAAATTTCGGGGCGTCAGGGTTAACATAATCAAAGTGAGTAAAGTTGCTTGGGTATTTCGCCTGGCCAAAACCAACTAAACTAGTCGTTTCGATAACTTTGGCATAACCGATCGAGCTTAAGCTCACAATCATTGTCCCTAATAAGACACTGCGCATTCTTGTCATTACCATTCCCTCGGCTGAAATCGCTATTCTCAAATAAATAATTAATATTAATAATTCAATTACTTGAATAAGTATAGGTGTTCAACACAAACCTTTCGAAGAGTTCACGTAAGAATGGGCATACGTCACTGGTGAGTGGCTTGTTTCAATGTCGAGTTGTGAACTGATCCTAGTTCTGAAGTAACTCGACGAGTCACTCCGAACGCTGCCAGCTCAGAAAGCCGAAACGTATGTGAAGACTTTATAATTGTGGGTGACGAAACACGATACACAACCAACCTTTTCTAGTTGTTGTGCAGTTCAAGCGTCACATCCGCTTTAGTGACTGTCCCCAAAGGTATACGTTAGTGACTGTCCCAAAGGTACCCTCAAAGGTACCCTTTCTTTTGAGGGTACGATTTGAGTGACGGTACGATTTGAGTGACTGTCCCCGAAGGTAACTGCGAAGGTAAGGTCATTTGGAACATCAGCAATTAGAATAGGAGGGAAAGCCCCCTAGGGCTGACACACCACAATGGTGGCTCAGTCGGGCACGATCTCAGAGCTATCTTTGTGCCGATATTATTCCCGAATCATTTAATCAATTAATTAAGTATTAAACCCACTAAGGCAGTGAGTTCAATATGGTTTAGAGCATTTCTTTAGCAATCATGTGTAGCAAAAACGTTTCACGCTCAATGCTCATGCCTTTTTTTGGGCTCTCCGCCATCGTTTTTTCATTGTGAGCAATGGCTTGATGAATATTCATCCAGACCGCCTTCATACCGTTGTTAATTTCATAGTCTTCGTAAGCGGTTTCACCTAATTCACGATCGACTTTGCAAGTGTAACAATATGAATGCATGTGAATGACATCCGCATCGTCTTTGTACCAAGGGCGAAATTCTTCATAGATTCCATATGGCTTGATATTGTGAATATTTTGCGCTCCGGTTTCTTCCTGCAGCTCACGTACCATACCGGCAATCACATCTTCACCCTCATCAATACCTCCGCCAGGAATGGTATAATCATGATAGCGCTCGGTATACAAAAGAAGAATATCTTCACCATCAACGACAATCGCTCTTGCCGCATTGCGTTGGAAAACAGTTTTATCGTCTAAATGACCAATATCAGGGTGAATGGCAGTTTTGAGATGTCGCATGAAATCGTCGTCATTAAAAAATGTGTCGCGATTCTACCATATCACCCTGCTGTCTCAAGCTAAGCAAGCTTGAAGCGATTTATCATTGCCATCAAATCATCCGACACTCGCCCAAGCTCCTTACTAGAACTGGCCATTTGTGCCGACTCCCCAGAGACGGTCGATGCCATATCACTCAGACTCACAACATTGCGATTGATATCATTCACCGTCACCGTCTGCTCTTCCGCAGCGGTGGCGATATGCTGATTCATGTCCTCAATCGTATGAACTTCTTTGTTAATCTTGTTCAGTGCCTCACCAGCTTGGCTCGATAGCTGTGATGCGTTGGTGGCTTTTGCTGTGCCTTCATCCATGACTTTCACCACATTTTCAGCGCCGATCTGCAGTTTCTCAACAATGTTTTGAATCTCCAAAGTAGACTCGTGGGTGCGAAGTGAGAGGCTTCTTACTTCATCAGCCACCACCGCAAAGCCGCGCCCTTGTTCACCTGCCCTTGCTGCTTCAATGGCTGCGTTCAGCGCGAGTAAATTGGTTTGCTCGGCGACACCTCGAATCACTTCAAGTACGGTGTCAACATTGCGCGCATCAGAAGCAAGCTTCTGTACAACCTGACTCGCAGACTGGATTTGCGCCGCAAGCTCATTAGCACCTTCAACGTTTCTGTCAATGATCGTACGGCTGTGATTGGCTTCTTGTGCCGCTAAACGACTCGCATCATTCGCTTCCACAGTGCGAGCGGCCACCTCTTCAACCGTTGCTAGCATCTCCGTCATCGCCGTCGCGAGCATATCCACATCGCTCTGTTGTTGGTTGAGGCTGTTGTCGATATGATGAACGGAAGTAGAAAGTTGATTCGCTGCGCTCGAAACCTGACTACCTGAATCGCTGATGCTGAGCATGATTCCCTGAACGGAAGCCACAAACTGGTTGAAATAGCGAGCCAAAAGCCTCAATTCTTTACTGCCCTCTTCAGGCAACCTTTGTGTCAGATCACCCTCCCCCTTGGAAAGAGTCTGCATAGCACGAACCGTACGCTTGATTGGAGATGTGATGGTTTTAATAAAAAAGCCAATGGCAATGGAAAGTCCTAAAAGAATACTGATCGCATAGCCCGCGGACGCAACTTCAGAACGATGCATATCAGCTTGAAGTGCAACCATATTCATTCCCGAACCAATCATCCAACCCCATGGCTGGAAAATCAACGCATAACTAGTTTTAGGATCCAATGCCTCACTGTCTGGATTCTTCCAGCTATAGTCGACAAAACCACCGCCATTATGAGCGACTTGGTAAAGTTCCTGAACAAAGAATTTACCTTCACTGTCCTTCAGCCCAAGAATATTTTTGCCGAGCAAAGACAGTACGCCACTGGCTAACTGCACACCATCAGCATCACCGACAAAGATATAGTTGTCACCATCAAAACGCATGGAGGAAATGGTCTGTAACGCTCGGCCTTGAGCCTCACTTTCTGAAATTTGACCCGACTGATAGAGTTGATAGTAGTGTTTCGCGACACCTGAAGCAGATTCGACCAGAGTCGAAACACCTCGCTCATAGTTTTCGCGCATGTGTTCACGGGACTCCGCAATGTTGAGGAGAGTATTCACAAATAAACCAATAGCAAACAAGCCTAATATAGACCACGCTCGTGCTGCTATGGACACTTCAGAAAGCTTTTGTTTAATCATATCCATATTTCCTAGCCAAAGAACAAAATCCCACTTGCCCTTAACTTCACCTTTATTTAAGTAGATGATTAATAAGCTAAGAGCTATTTAATTTATAAATACCACTTTAGCAGCAAAAAAGTGATCTTGAGATGAAAATTGAGCGAATTTTGCTCGCAAAACTATTAGTAACAAAAGAGTCACTGTAAACATTTGAGCAATATATGCGTTTCATACTCCATATAAAATTTATGGTTTAATTTTTCTTGGAATCACGGTTCAATAGAGGCTGTTCTATTTCCTCCCGTAATATTTTGAGAGAGGCCTACCATGTTAGATGTCGCGGTGTTTAGTGCTAAGTCTTATGACGAAGCGTCGTTCGCCAAAGTAAACAAGCAGTATGGATTTGAACTCCATTTCCATGAGTTTCAGTTAACCAAAAAAACCGCCAAAATGGCTCACGATTGCGAGGTGGTTTGCGCGTTTGTTAATGATGATTTATCTGCACCTGTATTAGAAGTACTGGCAGAGCAAGGGGTAAAACTGATTGCAATGCGCTGCGCGGGTTTTGATCGCGTGGATTTAGATGCAGCCAAGCGACTTGGCCTTCAGGTGGTTCGTGTACCCGCTTATTCACCAGAATCTGTCGCAGAGCATACGGTTGGTCTAATGATGAGCCTGAACCGACGTTTCCATAAGGCCTACCAGCGTACCCGAGATGCCAATTTCTCATTAGACGGTTTAGTTGGCTTTAACTTTCATGGTAAGACTGTGGGCGTGATTGGTACAGGTAAGATTGGCATCGCGACTATGCGTATCCTTAAAGGCCTGGGTATGAACATACTTTGCTTTGATCCATTTGAGAACCCTATCGCCATCGAACTGGGAGCGCGTTACTGTTCAAAACAAGAGTTATTTGAAAAAAGTGACATCATCACCCTGCACTGCCCAATGTCAGAAGAAAACTACCACCTTCTGGATGAAAAAGCATTCAGTCAGATGAAAGACCGCGTTATGATCATCAACACAAGTCGTGGAGGATTGCTGGATGCCGCTGCTGCCATCGAAGCATTGAAGACTGGGCGGATTGGAGCCCTCGGACTGGATGTTTATGAAAATGAGAAAGAGCTCTTTTTCCGAGACAAATCCAATGACGTCATTGTCGATGATGTCTTTCGTCGATTGTCCGCTTGTCACAATGTTCTCTTCACAGGGCACCAAGCTTTCCTCACCGAGGAAGCACTCGGCAACATCGCTGATACTACCTTAGGTAACATTGACGCTTTCGGAAAAAACCGCGCTTCTGGTAATGAGCTGGTGGAACGATAGGATGAAAAAGGGCTTTCAGATGAAAGCCCTTTTGAGTTATTTCCTCAATGCATTGAGCTTGGCTTGAGCAATGCCAAATACCGTATCGATTGGATAACTGCCCTCATCACTTGGTTCACCAGCAGGTCTACCCATAAATAATTCGATAGCCTCAGTCACGTGGTCAATCGCCCAGATTTGAAACTCACCTCGTTCAACCGCTTTGACAACGTCAGGACGTAGCATAAGATTGTGCATGTTGGCTCTTGGTATGATCACACCTTGGTTCTCGCTACGGCCTTTAATTGAGCACACATCGAAGAAACCCTCAATTTTCTCGTTAACACCACCAATAGGCTGCGCTTCACCAAATTGGTTCATTGAGCCAGTAATGGCGATGTCTTGTCGGTTCGCTTGTTTAGAGAAGGCTGATACGACCGCACAAAACTCGGCCATACTTGCGCTATCACCGTCGACGCCGCCATAGGACTGCTCGAAAGTGATGGTTGTGGTTAATGGTACTTTCGCCGTTTTACCGAAGACCGAAGAAAGGTAAGCGGTCAATATCATCACACCTTTGGAGTGAATGCTGCCACCTAAGTCGACGCTGCGTTCAATGTCGATCACTTCACCGCCACCATAGCAAGTCGTCGCCGTGATACGGTTTGGTGCACCGAACATGTACTCACTGGTGCTCAACACAGATAGCGCGTTGACCTGACCAATCGCTTCCCCTTCGGTTTTAATCAAGGTCGTTCCGTTAATAAATCCTTCCATCACACTGTCCTTGAGACGACTGACTCGCATCTCCTGATTGGCCAGAGCCTCTTCAACATGACTAGAACGAATCATGTTCGAATTGGCCTGACGAGCAACGTAATTGGATTCTCGGATCAGGTTTGCGATATTGGCTGAGTGCAATGATAGCTTAGTCTGGTCACCTGACAGCCGAGAACTATGCTCGATAATCCGGGCGATGGCCTTTTTATCACAATGGAGCATGTTGTTGTCGTTGACGACACTGGAAATAAAACGCGCATACTGCAGTTCAGACTGCGGGCTGCGGGTCATTTCGTCTTCGAAGTCAGCCGTTACACGGAACAGCTCACTAAACTCCGGATCGTAATGTTGCAGCAATTGATAAGTACGGTAATCACCAAACAGGATGATCTTTACATCCAATGGGATAGCTTCAGGGTCCAGCGAAACCGCACCTGTTAACGTGACTTCTTTTTCGAGCGAGGTAAAGCTTAGTTTTCGAGCTCGCAGCGCACGCTTCAACCCATCCCAGACATAAGGTTGTTCAAGCACTTTTTGAGCATCCATCATGAGTACGCCGCCATTAGCTTTATGTAGGCTACCTGGGCGAATCAATGAGAAGTCGGTAAATACGGTACCTTTGAAGGTGGCCGTTTCAATATAACCAAACAAACTGTGATAGTTAGGGTTCTCTTCGACGACAATAGGGAATTCATCACCTTTACGGCTTACAAGAACGTTGACTTTATAGCGACGAGGCAGTTTCTTATCTAGAGATGCCGTAGCAACCTCTCCTTGCTCTGCGCTTTGTTCAAGAAAGATATCCGCATTTTCAACAATATCTTGCTGGAGCTCTGTCAAATAAGCTTTTATTTCGGCGTAGCCAGAGTAGTCCTTTTTCAGCTGTTTGATGAAGTGAGTAATGACATCCAAGGTCACGTCGTCGTTCAGCTTCTTGATTTTTTCACTGTACGCTTCTTCCCACTCCGTCAGCTGACGAACCATGTCTCTCAACTTAATTTCAAGCTCATCAATCGTAGAACCAAAATATTCTTGTTCTTTTTTAGTCAGTTCCTCAAAAGACTCTTCAGTGTGCATCTCCTCACCATTCATAGCGACAAACTGGTAGTCACCCTGAGTCGTAATCGTGAGACTGATGCCTTTGGTTTTGGCTTCTTTGGTGATGACGGCTAACTCTGCTTCTTGTTTTTGCGCTAATTGGTTTTTAAGCTTATCAGCTCGACTGTAGTAGAGCTCATTATCGAATGCGAGAGGGATTGCATTGACTAATTTTGACATCAGTTTTTCGATGTCTTGCTTAAGTTGGCTGCCAATACCACAGGGGAGTGCCAGTACTTTAGGTGTCCTGATATCCTCGAAATTTGCCACATAACACCAATCATAAAGTGCTTTCGCATCATGCTGGTGGCGATTGAGATAACGCAAAATCATTGTTCGCTTGCCAAGGCCGTTCTGGCCAATAGCATAGATGTTGTAGCCTTTTTCCTTAATGGACATAGCGAACTCTACTGCCTTTTGAGCACGTTCTTGACCGACGATTTCGTCAATGGGTGCCAGCTCTTTTGTAGACTTACTCGGTAGCATTTCCAGCTCCGCAGCATGATACAGCTGGCTCATTTCTAGCCGTTGAATTGCCATCTTTCTTTCCTTATTGTTGTTTTCCATCAACTCTATAACGACTTAGTGTAGGCCAGTTTTGGTTATATTTTAGTGACTTAGGCAGTATTAGAGTTCAACTGGCTAAATATCCACCAATTATGCTGACAAATATCATTTAAATGATAATTGTTTGCAATAGATAATAAATTGCATTTAAATATGCCGTGTTACGATTTTGGTGGAGTAATTGAATATGGATCTACAACAGTGCTGGACACATTACCTAAAAGCTGAACAGTTATTAGAACAAGGTCATTGGCCAGAGGCGCACTACTTGTACGATCAAGTTCTGCATCATTTACCGACGCATATCCAAAGCGCGCTAAGTGACGACCAAATCAAACCTTGCCAATTCAGCTGTTTATTGACTGGCTTACGAGATGCTGCTGTCTCTCAATCAGAGATCCTCAACAAGATGGGTCAGCATCAAAATGCCTTCGATTTACTCAATCAAAGTTATGCTTTGCTTCAGTTTATGTCGATTGAATCTGCAGAGTTGGTTCAGGCGACCCACCACATTCTTGCGAAAAACTGTGAGGATCTTTTGCGCCATATGGGCGCGTTTTGTAGTGCTCAACGTAATGCTCAGTGGATGTTAGAGTTTCAACAAGTTCAAAAGGCTCATCACCACTTTTCAGCATTGAAGAGCTATGGCAATGCAACGGAAAGCTCGCATCAAATAAATTAAAACAAGGAATGCAAATGTCACAGATGCCAATTCTAGAGGTGAAAAACCTTTCAGTAAGCTTTACAACCAACGACGGTATTGTAGACGCAGTAAAGGATGTTAACTTTGAACTCTTTCAGGGGGAAACGCTCGCTATCGTAGGTGAATCCGGTAGCGGTAAGTCCGTTTCGACCAATGCTCTGATGCAGTTACTACCAAATAACGCCATTGTTCACTCTCAGTCCAGCATCATTTTTGAGGGTGAGCAACTGGTCGATAAAGCCGAAAAAGAGATGCAGTCTATTCGCGGCGACCGCATTGGTATGATTTTTCAGGAACCAATGACGTCTCTCAACCCGTTCATGCGAGTAGGTATTCAGGTGGCGGAAGCCATCATGTGTCATCGTCCAGTCTCGCGTTCTCAGGCTAAACAAAAAGTGCTTGAGCTGTTTAATCTGGTTCATCTTCCGAACCCAGAGCAGGCGTACACTAAGTATCCGCATGAATTCTCAGGCGGTCAGTTGCAACGTATTATGATTGCGATGGCATTGATCAACGAACCTGACATTCTTATTGCCGATGAACCAACAACTGCGCTTGATGTAACAGTACAAGCAGAAGTGCTGAATCTAATTAAAGAGATTCAGGCTAAGATGGGCATGGCTATTTTGTTCATTACACATGACTTAGGTGTCGTAAAACACCTTGCAGACCGAGTCATCGTTATGTGTAAAGGCGATGTGGTTGAGGAAGGCCAGTGTCAGGCATTGTTTAGAAACCCTCAGCATGATTACACAAAAATGCTGATCAACTCGATTCCGAAAGGCAGTAAAGATCCGGTAAAAGTTGGCGCACCGCCATTACTTAAAGCCGATAACATTCGCGTCAAATTCCTCATAAAGTCTCATTTTATTCAGAGCAAAAATGAGTATTTTGAAGCGGTTAAGGGTATTTCCCTTGAACTTAAGCAAGGTGAAACTTTGGGTATAGTCGGCGAATCAGGATCAGGAAAATCGACGCTTGGCCGCGCACTTATCGGCCTGTTACCTTGTACTGGTGGGATTGAATTTAAAGGTCAGGATGTTAAAGCGCTAAGTGAAAAAGAACGCTTTGCGCTTAAGAAAGACATTCAGATGGTGTTCCAAGACCCTTATGGTTCTCTATCTCCACGTATGACCGTCGGCGACATCATTACTGAAGGTCTAACCGTGCATCAACCTCAAATGGACCGCGCTGAACGCATGCAGCGTGCGCGTAAAGCATTGGAAGAAGTGCGATTGGATCCTAACTCAATCAACCGTTACCCACATGAGTTCTCTGGTGGTCAGCGTCAGCGTATCGCCATTGCTCGTGCTTTGATCCTAGAACCGTCATTCATTCTGTTGGATGAACCGACGTCTGCACTCGACCGCTCGGTACAGTTGACCGTTATCGACCTGCTTAAAGATATTCAGAAAAAGCACAACATTGGTTTCCTGTTCATCAGCCATGACTTGAGCGTAGTGAAAGCACTTTCTGATCGAGTACTCGTGATGCAGAAAGGCGAAGTGATGGAAGAAGGCACCGCCGATGACATCTTCCACTCTCCGAAAAATGACTACACTAAAATGCTTATTGATGCATCTTTCGACTTAGACGAAGAGATCGTTGCAGCATAAAACAGAAATATATTGGTTTGGCCGCCAATCAAAGCCGATGCATGGACGCATCGGCTTTTTTATTTTGAATGTCTAAAAGTTGTAACTCGCGGATGCATAAAAGCTACCGATAGCTTGGTTATACTCCTTACCGTAAAAATCTAGCACAAAGCTATCAACCTCATAAGCAGCTCGAATCGAGAGACCTGATAACTGAGGAACAAAATATTCGACACCAGCTCCAATTCGAATCGTCGCACCCGCTTCTGAACCACTTTCATCCAAATCAATGCTACCCAAACCCGCAGTAACAAATGGTCTCAAACCGTTATCAAATGTATAACCGACATTTGTGTTGAGCGTGAATGAAGATAAATCCAGTTCATGATTAAACGCAGAAAGTGAACTATTGACCTTAATAGGGGCATAGTCAGTGTATTGTGCTTCTAAGCCGATGATTCGATTAAACATGTAACCAGCAATCAGTTTGTAGGTCTGACCATCAGCGTCGTAACTTGTGGTCGTCGAGGAATAACCTGATACGACAGACAGGCTTTTCTGCATATCTTCTGTATAACCATCATCGGAGTAGTTTGTCGAACCTACACCTGCTCCAAAATAAAACCCTTTAAAACCCTGGGCAAAAGCACCTTGAGCAGAAGTGAGAGAGGAGAAGACGATTGTCGCTAAAATTAGTTTTTTCATGGTTTTCTTTTCATGTGTTGACAAGAGGCTCCTACTGTAAGCGAGCAAAAAACATAAAAATAAATAGCGACCAAAGATTTTCCTAATACCTGCTCACACCATCAATATGATTTAATTCACATATTTTTTATGTAATTGTTTTTGTTGCAAATATTTTTGTGTGATTAATTTTACAAATACAAACATTGATTTTATATGCTCAATTTATAAACTGATCCGCTTTTGGTAAGAATCGCTCACCGCGCAGAGTTACAGCTTAAGTGGTAAAAATGAACATAGTTACAATATCCAATTTACAGTTGGACACTTCGTCACGGACGCTCAGTAATCAAAATGGTCAATCTATTGAACTACGTCCTTTAACATTCAGCGTTTTTAACCTGCTAATTAAAAACAATGGAACACCGGTCAAACGAGAGAAGATTTACGAAGAGTGTTGGTCTGGTCGTATCGTCACCGATCAAGCGCTTACAAACGTAATCTCGGATTTAAGAAGGGTATTGATTTCACTTAAAGCGACAAACATAGAAGTCAAAACAGTAAGCAAGGTAGGCTATTATTTGTGCCTACCAGAATCCAACGCACCGACTGTTTACGAGCCTCTCACTTATCCGCTAGAGACAGAGGTGTTTGAAATGCCTAGTGTTAACAAAAGCACTTCACCTCAGAGGAACCTATTTGAGATTTTTAGGTCCGCAAATCACTTCAAGGTGATTCTATTGGTCATTATTTCTACTGTGCTTTTTCTAACTAGCTTTAGTACATTCCATTTCTCTCAAAAGCCGAACTTTATCAATAAAAACAACTACTCTAAATTCGAGATTAGTCACCTAAGCCTCTACTTTAGTGATGTCAGCGGAGAGAATTTTGATATCAGCAAAGTGATAAAGAATTTAGATACTCGCAACTTTGAGAACATTAAACAGTGTAATATCAGTGTTTACATAAGAGTTTATCGCTCGTTATATGATGAAAGTCGACTTGCTTCAAAAATGTTTGTGTTTACAAAAGATCCAAAACAAAGCCAAACCTATCACCACTTGAATGCAACTGCGGACTCTATCGCCGAGGTTTTAAACAGTATAACGATTAGTAGGAAAAACCAATGCAACTTGTTGTAATATCAATAGTCTTGATTGCTTCACTCGCAATCTCGGTACTGTTCAAGACACAACAAGCTGATAGCGCTCTAAATAGTACACGTTGGATTTGTTCAGAACGAAAAAGCCATTTTTTGCGCGGTTCGTTTAGTCAATACTCCAAGATTGATGAGACACATACTTTACTATTTACCTCCAGTGATATGATGACCCAATATCACTCAGGTCAAATATATATCCATGGAGAAAAACCTCGCTCTTTCGAGGTCAATTATACCACTCACTACACCCTATCTGGTAATAGGCTCAGGATGTTGTATGACAAAATCATGTGGGCTAATAAACCAAGCGGCGCAGACGTATTTGTGAACAGCATAAACAGGTTAGAGGGGATGTCCGTAGACATTAATTACTATATTGAGGGTAGTTTTCTTTACCTTTTCAATGACACACAAAGTGAAGACAGCAACTTTGTCTGCCATGCCGCTTAAGCTGCTCAAGTGGTTAGAAATAATGTGAAATAGCCAAGTAGCGCGCCCGAATGTGCTCAATTAGCAGCTTAACTTTATTGGGCGGTTGACGAGTAAACGGATAGACTGCGTAAATTCCCAACCGCTTGCCGACCAATTCTGGAAACAGATCCACCAATTGACCGTTGCGAATGTCGTGATAAACCAAACATCGTGGTACGTATGCAATCCCATGCCCGCCCATTGCTGCTTTTCTTAGTGCCGTCGCATTATCCGTCGAGAAGGAGCCGGACACCTTGACCGTATAGTTCCCTGCCTCAGATTTAAATTCCCACTCGGAGGCGCCTGTTGTTTGATAGGCGTATTGCAGGCAGTTGTGGGTAACAAGATCTTCGGGCTGGATCGGTTTTCCATTCCGCGCAATGTAAGAAGGTGATGCACAAACCACCCATTGAGAATCAAGAATATGACGAGCAATAAGACTCGAATCTTCAAGGTAGCCCGTACGGATCACAAGATCATACCCGCCTTCTACAAGATCAACGAAGCGATTATCGAGAGACATATCGACCGTTAAGCCTGGATGTAAGTTGCAAAATTCTGCCACTGCATCAGCCAAAATCAGGTCGCCAGAAATTGAGGGCACCGACATTTTGATGTGACCGCTGATATTTTCACCAAATCCCGATACTGCATCCATCGCTTCCTGAGCGGCTTGCTTCACATTTTTCGCGCCGTGGGTCAGCGCCTTACCAGCCTCCGTTAACGTCAATTTACGCGTAGTGCGATATAATAATTGAACGCCAATTGCTTCTTCTAATCGAGCTATTCTTTTGCTAACTACCGAATTTGTAAGGTTATTTATCTCTGCAACCTTACTAAAACTCCCCAGTTCTACCACCTGAGAAAATAAAATTATATCGTCCGCACGCATATCATTATGTCATTTTTGGAATTAATTATTTTCATTATTTCCCTATATCAATAAAAAATAAAGGGGTAAATTCACTTCGAATTAACACAAATATCACAATTATAAAATCTAAGAGATTCTAGAGAATCCTGATTTGTAAAAGTAAAAGCCTGTACGAGGATGTACCAATGAGTGAAACCTTACTGGCCTTAGTGGCCTTTTCGCCGATAGTGGTTGCGGCTATATTATTAGTCGGTCTCAACTGGCCAGCGAAACGCGCGATGCCTGTTGCTTTCGGATTGACAGTAGTAATTGCCCTGTTCTGTTGGGATATGTCTACTGCCCGAGTTCTTGCCTCCATTTTTCAGGGACTGGGCATCACTGTCTCTGTACTGTGGATTGTCTTCGGTGCCATTTTCCTGCTCAACACACTAAAACACACTGGTGCGATATCAACCATCCGCAATGGATTTACCAATATCTCGCCAGACCGTCGAGTTCAGGCGATCATCATCGCTTGGTGTTTTGGCTCATTCATTGAGGGCGCCTCTGGTTTTGGTACCCCAGCTGCCATTGCGGCTCCGCTTCTTGTCGCTATTGGTTTTCCAGCCCTTGCCGCGGTTCTAATGGGAATGATGATTCAATCTACGCCAGTGTCTTTCGGTGCAGTGGGAACCCCAATTATTGTCGGTGTGAACAAAGGCCTAGACACACACAATATTACTGAAGCGCTTATGACTAACGGCTCAAACTGGGACGCCTATCTTCAGCAAATTACCTCAAGCGTGGCACTTATCCATGCCTGTGTTGGCACCCTAATCCCGGTACTGATGGCGATGATGTTAACCCGCTTCTTTGGTAAGAATAGAAGCTGGACAGAGGGCCTAGATATCATTCCATTTGCTCTTTTTGCAGGAGTAGCCTTCACCATTCCTTACGCGTTAACCGGCGTGTTCTTGGGTGCGGAATTCCCATCACTCATCGGTGGTCTGGTTGGTTTAACCATTGTGGTCTCTGCAGCCAAACGGGGGTTCCTAGTGCCCAATACCACTTGGGACTTTGAAGACGAGAAAAAATGGCCAGCAGAATGGTTAGGCTCTCTGAAGATTGATCTCACAGACCCTAAAGACAAGCCAATGAGCATGGTTATGGCATGGCTACCGTATGTGCTTCTGGCTGTCGTTCTAGTTGCTAGTCGTGTCAGTGCTGAGTTTAAGGCCATACTGCGCGGCGTGAGTTTATCGTTTGGTAACATTCTTGGCGAGGCTGGTATCAGTACCGCTATCCAACCTTTATACCTACCGGGTGGACTCTTAGTGATTGTCGCTTTGCTAGCAGTACTTCTTCAAGCACGCAGTACTGCCCCATTGACGAAAGCGTTTGGTGAATCGAGCAAAACATTGATTGGTGCAGGATTCGTACTTGTGTTTACTATCCCTATGGTGCGTATCTTTATCAACTCTGGAATTAACGGTGCTGATTTAGCCAGCATGCCTGTGACTACCGCAAACTTCGCTGCAGGTTTGGTTGGTGAAGCATTCCCTGCGCTCAGCGCAACAGTGGGGGCTTTGGGTGCATTCATCGCCGGCTCAAATACCGTCTCTAACATGATGTTTAGCCAGTTCCAATTTGAAGTAGCCCAAACGTTATCTATTTCAAGTGCCGTCGTTGTCGCTCTGCAGGCCGTCGGTGCAGCATCAGGCAATATGATAGCTATTCATAACGTCGTTGCCGCTTCCGCAACCGTTGGCCTTCTAGGTCGTGAAGGTGCAACACTGCGTAAAACCATTATCCCAACATTCTACTATCTTGTAATGACGGGACTTATTGGTTTAGTGGCCATTTACGGTATCCAAGTTACCGATGCCCTAATGCAATAAGCTTTTTAGGTTAATACCCATACTTTGTGAGACCAGCCACTCGTGTCGAATCACTGAGGGTATTAACGCCTTGTTAATCTATTACAGATGTCGCTCTTGCCTTATTTAGGCCCCCAATATGTAAATGTAGGACTGAATTTATGATCATCTCGGCTTCAACAGACTACCGTAAAGCGGCTAAATCGAAACTTCCGCCGTTCTTGTTCCACTATATTGATGGTGGTTCCTATGGCGAGCACACATTGAGACGCAATACCGAAGATCTCGCGGATATCGCGTTAAAACAACGTGTGCTCAAAAATATGTCTGACTTGGATCTAGAAACCGAAATCTTTGGTGAAAAATTCGCTCTGCCAATTGCGCTCTCTCCAGTCGGACTGACTGGCATGTATGCGAGACGTGGTGAAGTACAGGCCGCTATGGCCGCAGAAAACAAGGGCATCCCATTTACGATGTCGACCGTGTCTGTCTGCCCTATTGAAGAAGTCACCCCAAAGCTGGCACGACCAATGTGGTTTCAGCTCTACGTGTTAAAAGACCGTGGATTTATGAAAAACGTGCTTGAGCGCGCGAAAGCAGCCGGAGTCACAACCCTTGTCTTTACGGTTGATATGCCAGTGCCGGGAGCGCGCTATCGTGACATGCATTCTGGTATGAGCGGACCAAATGCTGCAATGCGCAGAGTCTTTCAAGCGATGCGTCATCCTTCTTGGGCATTCGATGTCGGCCTGTTTGGGAAACCACACGATCTAGGCAACATTTCAACCTACCGCGGTGAGCCAACCAAGCTCGAAGACTATATTGGCTGGTTAGGTGAAAACTTTGATCCTTCCATCTCGTGGCAAGACCTAGAGTGGATCCGTGACTTCTGGGATGGCCCCATGGTCATCAAAGGAATTCTGGATGAGCAGGATGCAAAAGATGCCGTTAAATTTGGCGCTGATGGCATTGTGGTTTCCAACCACGGCGGTCGCCAGTTAGATGGCGTGATGTCGTCGGCTAAAGCATTGCCGAGCATAGCTGATGCAGTAAAAGGTGATCTGAAGATCTTTGTTGATTCTGGTATTCGCACTGGCCTGGATGTAGTCAGAATGCTCGCCTTGGGTGCAGATTGCGCCATGCTAGGCCGTTCTTACATTTATGCACTTGCCGCACAGGGACAGGCAGGTGTAGAAAACCTTCTCGACCTCTACGAAAAGGAAATGCGCGTTGCCATGACTCTGACTGGTGCACAAAACATTAACCAACTCAATCAAGATTCTTTGGTACGGTTTGCGTAAAACCACTCGTCGTGGCCCGATGGAAATCATTCGGGCCACAACGCCTTTCTCTAATTCCAGCCTATAATTTCAAGTTTCCTCTACTAATTCATTTAACGAAATGCAACAAAAGCATTATTCTGTGTGAATCTATTCTCAATGAGAAACAGTACACCGTTACAATGCATTGTCTTTATGAATACCATTAAAAAAACAAATTCAAACAACGTATGGAGATAGATATGGAACTGGATATGTTCACCTGTGACGCATTTACAACACAGCGTTTCAAAGGTAACTCCGCAGCAGTTGTTCCTTTGACCGACTGGCTCAGCGACGAAACAATGCAAAATATCGCAACAGAAAACAACCTTTCTGAAACCGCGTTTATTAAACCGACTGGTGCAAACCAATACGAAATTCGCTGGTTCTCACCTAAAGCCGAAGTTGATTTCTGCGGTCACGCTACACTTGCTTCATCCTTTGTCCTTTATCAATTTTTTGAGACTAGTGGCACTATCGAGTTTGAGACTCGACAAGTGGGTAAGCTCAAAGTGGAAAAAGACCTTTCAGGTAGAATATTGATGACATTTCCCATCAAGGAACCAGTAGAATGTGACATTCCTCCTGCATTGTATGAATCGGTCTCTATCTGCCCAAACAAAGTCCTTAAAAGCCAGCAGGCCTACTTTGCTATCTATGAGAACGAACACGATATCAGGGAACTCAAGGTGCGTAGAGAGCATCTGGAATCCCTCGCTCCATTTGATCTGGTGGTCACCGCGCAAGGAACAGAGTACGATTTTGTATCTCGTTATTTCTGGCCAGATGTCGGTGATTGCGAGGATCCAGTGACGGGATCAATTCATGCTGGGCTAGCCCCTTATTGGTCCAAGCAACTCGGCAAAACCCACCTAAAAGCTTACCAAGCATCAAAACGTGGAGGCATCTTGTATTGTCACATCGAAGAGAGCGAGGTCATCGTTTCTGGCGACGCCGTGTTATACTCGCGCAGTAAAATCTATATTTAAATCCGTGAGTAAGGCAGGCTAGATAGCCTGCTTTTTTAAGTCACTCGCTCAAAAACAACTCTACAAGTCACCGCACCTGTCTATTGCCTTGTTACTCGCCAGCGACTCGCTTTGCTATTATCGTAGGCTCGGAGCTGATTCACTTCTTTATCATCATATCAATCAACCAGACGGGTCAATTACTGTCAGCAAATTATCAAATATGCTTTTACTCACTGGTTAAGCCAGTACAGAATTGGCAAAATAAGGTTAAGATTTTTTCATTGAGGTACCCTATGAAAATAGTCATTATTCATGGCCTGTACATGCATGGATTGGCGATGCAGCCATTGAGTCAAAAGTTGCGTTCATACGGATATGAGACTCAGACCATCAGCTACAACAGTGTATCGATCGATGAGAATAAGGTTTTGACTAAGATAGACCAAGCACTTTCACCCCATCAGCAGAACGTTCTTGTGGGTCATAGCCTTGGCGGCTTGATTATAAAGCATTACTTAGCCTCCAGAGAGCCAGATACTCACAAAGTATCGCATGTCGTCGCAGTAGGCTCTCCTTTAAGAGGCGCTTCTATCGTTAGCCGTATTCAGGACCTTGGTATGGGCGCGATGCTAGGCAATGCTGCTGAGTTTGGTTTAAAAGAACATGAGGACGTTTGGCGCTTCCCTCAGAAACTCGGCAGTATTGCAGGTACACTGGCGTTGGGCGCTAGAGCACTGCTAATGATGGGTAACAATACACTGTCTGATGGTACGGTCACCGTCGATGAAACGAAAATTGAAGGGATGAGTGACCATATAGAAATGAAAAGCGCGCATACCAGTATGATTTACACTTCGTTTGTACCTAAACAGATTGATCATTTTGTTCGCACTGATCATTTCTATCGTTGACGCTGAGGTGGTATTCAAGCGGTAAGCGCCCCAAGACACGGCGCTCAATGCCTACACATCATGCGCCGTTCGACTTTTTTAGTATTTAGTGCCAAGCTAAGCCGCTTTTGAATTATTGAGCTTTCCTAGCAAGCCCGCATAAAAATCGCTGTCGTCCAACACGCCAATCAACTCATCATTTTCAACCAATAGTATCGGTTGACCACTGCGTTGTTTTAACTTGATCGCTTCTCGCATACCGATATCTGGGCTAGCAATCACAACCGATTCTTGACTGATGTCGCATAGCTCAGTGGCCTCATCACGCCAATCCACCAGTTTGAGATCGGCTTTATTATCCAGATGCAACTGATTATTACGTTCTTCAACCCACACTTTTTTCGTCGGACAGATTTGCCATCTCGCGTCTTCCTGTACTAACTCACTCGCAGGTTGCATCAGAGAGCGGCCTTTTAATACATTGAGCGGATTGGTGTGAGACACAAAGTCTTTAACATAGTCATTTTCTGGAGATAGCACAATTTGCTCTGGCTTACCGTGCTGAATCAGTTTTCCCGATTCCATAATGGCAATGTTGTTGCCAATTTTAAGTGCCTCGTCGAGATCATGGCTAACAAACAGAATCGTCTTATTGAGCTTTTTCTGTAACTGGATTAGCTCGTCTTGCAATTGTGCACGAATCAATGGATCAAGAGCTGAAAACGGCTCGTCCATTAATAGAATGTCGGTATCCATGGCGAAAGCTCTTGCTAAACCTACACGTTGCTGCATACCACCAGATAACTCATGCGGATATTTGTGCTCCCAGTCTGCAAGCTCGACCATTTCCAACTGCTCACGTGCTTTCGCTCGTCGTTCAGCTTTCGGCATACCTTGCATTTCCAGGCCAAACGCAACGTTGTCGAGTACGGTCAGCCAAGGCATTAAGGCAAACTTCTGGAATACCATAGAAACTCTATGAGTGCGCAGGTGCCTTAACGTTTCTTCATTGCAAGAAGAGAGCTCGACCTGATTATCGCCATCCTTGATTTGCAACGAGCCGCGGCTGATTGAGTTTAAGCCATTCACCGCCCTAAGTAGGCTTGATTTACCAGAACCAGATAAGCCCATTAACACGCAGATCTCGCCCTCTTTGACACTCATAGTGACATTATCAACGCCCACGACTTGCCCTGTTTGATCGATAATTTCCTGACGTGCTTTGCCTTCATCTAGCAGAGCTAAGGCCTTGTGCGGCTGATCACCAAATACAACATCAAGGTTCTGAATCTTAATCGCATCCATGATTACACTTCCTTCTGATTTGGAGATTTACACAAACGATCTAAGATGATCGCAACCAGCACAATCGCCAGCCCCGCTTCAAAGCCCTGAGAAATATTCACAGTATTCAAAGCGCGAACCACTGGTTTACCCAGACCATCAGCCCCAACAAGAGCCGCAATCACCACCATAGAAAGCGACAACATAATACATTGGGTAATACCCGCCATAATGCTTGGTAGCGCCGCAGGTAGTTCTACCTTGAATAACAGTTTCATTTTGCTGGCACCAAATGCCTGCCCCGCTTCAATCAGTTCTTCCGGCACTTTGGTAATACCCAGATAAGTCAGGCGGATAGGGGCAGCGATCGCAAAGATGATGGTTGAAATTAGTCCAGGAACGATGCCCAAACCAAACAAAACCAAAGTAGGTATCAGGTAGACAAAAGTAGGAACGGTTTGCATCAAGTCCAAAATTGGCCTCAATAAGGTATACAACCACGGACGATGTGCTGCCATCACGCCAACTGGAACGCCAATTAATACGGAAATCGTTGTCGCAGCAAACACTAAGACAAAGGTTTCCAGCATTTCTTGCCAGTAGCCAAGGTTAAGGATCGTTAGAAGTGCACCGATGATAAACAGCACTAAAGGAATGCTGCGATGTAGATACCAAGCAATAGCCGCGGTAAGAAGAATAGGCAACGCCGGTGGCATCCATTTAAAAAGATCGACAACAAAAAGAATGATGGTTTCAAGAAAATAAGAAACAGAGTCGAAAAAGCCCGCTGCATTCATTGTCAGCCAGTCGACGCCGGTTTCCATCCATTCACCCACTGGGATTTTGTTGTTGGTAATAAAATTCACAATAAAACCTTACGTTGTTAGGTGGACGAAAACGCCCACCTAGTCACTTTATGCATTTGATTTGACGTAGTTGTTTACAGCTTCAGCTGCATCACTACCAGAAAGAGTCTTCACACCCTTAAGCCAAGATTTCACTTGCTCTGGGTTTGCTTGCAGCCACTTGAGTGCCGCCTTTGATGGTTTGACGTTTTGGTTAAGGATCGCTTCCATCAACTCATTCTCCATCTCTAGGCTAAATTCTAGATTCTGAAGTAGCTGACCTACGTTTTGACATTCATTTAGATAGTTAGAACGTACATTGGTGTAGACATTCGCACCACCGTAGTTCGGGCCGAAGAAGTCATCACCACCATCAAGGTATTCCATATCGACATTGCTGTTCATTGGGTGTGGTGCCCAACCGAGATAAACAATCCACTGGTTGCGACGAGCCGCTCGTGATACCTGCGAAACCATACCCGCCTCACTAGATTCAACGAGGCTGAAATCTTTAAGCCCAAACGCATCACTATCAATCATTGACTGAATCAGGCGATTGCCATCATTGCCAGGCTCAATGCCGTAAATACGATCTTTAAATTTGTCGGCATTTTTTGCTATGTCAGCAAAGCTTTTGACGCCTGCGTCATAAACATATTTAGGTACGGCTAACGTGTATTTTGCCCCTTCAAGGTTTGCTCGAACTGTTTCTACTGTGCCCGCTTGACGGTATTTAGCGATATCTCCCTCCATGGTTGGCATCCAGTTGCCAAGGAAGATATCGATATCACCGTTTGCCATAGATGAATAAGTGACGGGAACAGACAATAAATCAGTTTTCGTTTTGTAGCCCAGACCTTTAAGTAGCTCGCTAGTGACTGCTGTTGTAGCGGTAATATCAGTCCAGCCGACGTCCGCAAATCGAACGGTTTCACATTGGTTGGCATAGGTTGCTGTGGCCATCGTACTTAGAGCGATAGTCGACAGCGTTTTTGTCATCATAGACATAATAGTTTCCTTGTAATATTTACTGACTTTACGAGATAGACGACACGTCTCTTTTCGGTGTCTTGATTCTCTGTTTTTCTTCCCAGTCCGGAGCAATCCATACTGGTAACTCTTTCCCTTCAATCAGAGGCTTGCCTAATATCAAATCGGCAGCACGTTCCGCAACCATAATAGTCGGCGCGTTGAGGTTGCCATTTGGAATCGTTGGGAAGATAGAAGAATCCACAACTCGCAATCCTTCGATGCCACGGACTCGGCATTGCTCATCTAACACAGACATCGGGTCATCTTCTGCCCCCATTTTGCAACTGCATGATGGGTGGTAGGCACTCTCTACGTTTTGTTTCACCCACTCATCAATCGCCTCATCAGTCACTATGGTTTCACCCGGTTGTATTTCGTTACCGCGATAGACATCCATGGCAGGTTGAGAAAGGATTTCACGAGTCAGACGAATACAGTCACGCCAGTCCTGACGGTCTTGCTCCGTTGAAATGTAGTTAAACTCGATTTTTGGTTTGTCACTTGGATTAGCAGAGGTAATAGCGACACGCCCGCGGCTCTGTGGTTTGTTCGGCCCAACATGCACCTGAAAGCCATGACCATCAAACGCCGCCTGACCATCGTAGCGCATCGCGGCAGGTAGGAAGTGATACTGAATATTTGGCCACTTCAGTCCTTTGCGAGAACGGATAAATGCGCATGACTCAAAATGGTTCGTCGCGCCTAAGCCTTTACGGGTCAGGATCCATTCAGCACCGATCATCCCTTTGCTCACAAGACCCAGTTTACTGTTGAGTGTAATCGGTTTTTCACAGTGGTACTGGAAGTATACTTCAAGGTGATCTTGAAGGTTTTCACCTACCCCCGGCAAATCATGCATGACTTCAACGCCGGCGTTTTTGAGTACTGATTCAGGTCCAATACCTGACAATTGCAGCAGTTGAACCGAGCCGATTGAGCCTGCACTCGATACAACATCTTTATTGGCATAACTCTTGACGACTTTTCCAGAACGTTCGAACTCTACGCCAATCGCTTTTTTGCCATCCAGTAACACCTTATGGGCAACAACACCTTTAATTAGTGTCAGGTTAGAACGTTTCAGTGCGCGCCTTAAGTAGGCGTTAGAGGTCGAAGCACGGACGCCTTTATCCACCGTCATGTGCATGGGGCCAAAACCTTCCTGCTGATAACCGTTGTAATCCTTAGTTTCCGGATAACCCGCTTCTTTACCCGCTTCAATAAAGGCTTGGTACAGTGGATTAAGCTTCATGTCGTTACCATTACAGGTTCCGACCGGACCATTTCCTCCACGATACTCATCTTCGCCACCATTCCACGATTCAGCACGTCGGAAATAAGGTAAACAAGACTGGTAGTTCCAACCTTTTGCTCCTTGTTCTTCCCACTCGTCAAAATCACAGGCATGGCCACGGACATAAACCATTCCGTTGATCGAAGAGCTACCACCCAGCACTTTACCTCGAGGGCAATGTAGCTTGCGCCCATCCAAACCCTGTTCCGCGGTGGTCTCAAATTGCCACGCATACTTTTCTGTATTCATCGGGTAAGACAGTGCAGTCGGCATTTGGATGAAAATGCTTTTGTCCGTACCTCCAGCTTCGAGCAGAAGCACTTGATGCTCGCCACTTTCAGACAAGCGGTCAGCCAGTACACAACCCGCCGACCCTGCACCAACGATAATATAATCGTAGCGTTGCTCCATTTCCTATCTCCGTTGCTGATTAGGCGTAAGGGCTGGCGTAATCGCCAAGTTCAATTAGGACACTCTTTGTCTGAGTGTAATGGCGAAGCGTTTCTGGTCCGTTTTCACGGCCAATACCAGAATGCTTATAGCCACCTACTGGCATTTCAGCTGGAGAGTCACCCCAAGTGTTAACCCAGCAAATGCCCGCTTGCAATTGGTGAATCACTCGGTGCGCGCGAGACAGGTCCTGCGTAAATACTCCGGCAGCTAGGCCATAAGAAGTATCGTTAGCTCGCTCAATCACATCCGATTCCTGTGAGAATTTCAGAACAGACATGACGGGGCCGAAAATTTCATTTTGAACGTGTGGCATGTCATCGGTACAATCAGTGAATACCGTCGGAACAACAAAGTTGCCATTCTCTAACCCATTTTCTTTGACTTGATAACCGCCCGTCAGCAGCGTCGCACCGCTTTGTTTCGCTTCTTCAATCGCACCTAAAACCTTACCCAGATGTTCTTTGGAGATCAGAGCACCGATTTGAGTGTCCATATCCATTGGATTACCCACAATGAGCTTTTCAGTTCTTTGTTTTAATTGACTAACGAACGCGTCGTAAATTGATTCATGAACGTAAACACGTGTGCCATGAGTGCATACTTCACCTTGAGTATAGAAGTTGGCAACCATCGCAGCAGAAACTGCATTGTCTAGCTTGGCATCGTCAAAAATCACCATTGGAGATTTGCCACCGAGCTCCATCGTGACTTGTTTCAGTGTTTTGGCGCTATCCGCCATCACAAGTTTGCCAGTGCCCGACTCGCCCGTGAATGAGACTTTTGCAATCTCTGGGTGTGCCGTTAGCATTTGTCCGACACGATGGTCTCCCTGAACGACGTTAAACACACCATCTGGCAGACCAGCTTCAGAGAAAATTTCTGCTAGTTTTAAAGCGGTCAGAGGTGTTTCTTCCGACGGTTTGAAGATCATGGCGTTACCTACCGCCAAAGCTGGCGCAGATTTCCACATTGCAATCTGGATTGGGTAATTCCAGGCACCGATGCCAGCACAAATACCGAGTGGCTCGCGGCGTGTATAGAAAAACTGATTCTCACTCAGCGGTTGCTGCTCACCCTGCATTCCAGGCACCAAACCTGCAAAGTATTCGATAACATCGGCACCGGTAACAATATCCACTTCAATCGCTTCCTGAAGCGGCTTACCTGTATCAGCCACTTCCAAAGCAGCTAGTTCATCATTGCGCTCACGCAAGATTGCAACCGCTTTAAGCAAAATACGGCTGCGCTCCATTGGAGTCATGGCCGACCAAATTTTAAAGCCTTGCTTGGCGGATTCGATCGCGCGCTCCAAGTCTTTAGGGCTTGCCTGGCCAATAGTTGCCAGCGGCTCGCCATTGGCAGGGTTGTAAGTTATAAAGCTTTCACCTGATGATGCGTTACATGCGCAGCCATCGATGTATAGTGATTTCATATCCATTTGATAGTTCTGACTTTTCGTTATTTTTGAGAATAGAAAGTAAGTTGCTTGTCCAGATAGTCGTTGATGATCAATCTAGCTTTGTTGGCATCTATGCCATCAGGATTCATTGTCCCGCGGAGCCAGATACCGTCGATCATAGCCGCGATACCATGAGCAATGATTTCCGCCTGCTCTTTTTCAAACAGCGCTTTTAGCTCGATGCTCAAGTGGGAAAGAAGTCGCTTTTCATTAACACGTTGGAGGCGTTTGAGCTCAGGTTCGTGAACAGAATAGGACCAGAAAGCTAGCCATGTTTTGGCCACTTTGTTTTCCGCTTGATAGCCGACAAAGTTCCCATCAATGATGGCGTTAATACGCTGTTGATGGGCATGTTTTGGTAGCTGACTTAAACGCTCAGTCACGGTAGTGGAAAGCTGGCGAAGTACCTCTCTCATGGTTTCATGAAGCAAACCCTGCTTGCCACCAAAGTAGTGATTAACAATACCCGTCGATACGCCTGCTTCTTTGCTAATCAGCGAAATACTCGCAGCATGCAAGCCGACTTTATCAATCACTGCCATGGTGGCTTGAACCAGTTGAGGCTTCCTGATGTTTGGCATCCCTACCTTAGGCATTACCGCATTTCCTTTTTTAATTGAACGTTCAATTAAATATAAAATGCCTGAAAATTAGTTAGTACTCAAACTATTTTTCACAAAACCGATACATTAAACCTAAATTTTAGAGAATTTTGATTAATGACTCGATCAATCAATTTAGTCAAAACCAATCAATCCACAAAGCAGAAAACACATCCAACCCGCTAAGGAAATAGAAATTAAACCATTACTTATCAAGTAGATAACGCAAACCTGAATACTTAAACACTTGAGTACAAGGCTTTATATGAATGCACAAACGTCACTCACCTAAGGCTACGACTTTTGCTAATCTTCAATTTATTATTTAGAGCACTAAAGATAAGAATTCTTTCGTTCTGTAAAAGTCAAACTGGCGAAATAGGCATCAACTTGAAACTAGTCAATCAAGGCTTTATTGACTATTTTAAGAACAGTTTACTCGTTACATGGGGCTGAAAGGTATGAGGTTGTTTTTACTGGCTTGTGTTCCATTTCTAGCCCAGGGTTCCTTAATCACCATAAAAGGGACACAAGACGTATGGCCACCTTACTTTCAAGAAGCGCCAGACACAGGAAAAGCGCAGCTGATTCTGATTGATATTTTTGAACAATCAGACTTACTACTCGACATTAAGCTACAGCCTTGGAATCGAGCGTTGAAGAGCGTGCGAACAATGGAAAAAGATGTCATTTTAGGCGCATGGAAGACTGGAAAGAGGGAGCGCTTTCTTTATTTCAGCCAACCTTATTACTGGAATGAAATAGTGGTGCTGAGTCGACACAAAAGCCCACTACAATATAGTGATCGTGAAAGTTTAACTGGCTTCACCATTGGCGTTCAGAGAGGTTACCGATACAGTGACGATTTTGAACAGCTTACCAATTTTAAAAAGTATGAGATCAGCAGTGCAGAAGAAGGTATTGAAAAGCTGATCAAGCAACGCGTTGACGCCATATTAATCGACAAGAACGTGCTGACCTACACATTAGAAAAGGCTCAGCTAAACCGCGACCTTTTCCATATCAGCACGATTCATTTCAGCTGTATTCCTTTACACCTTGCGACAAGCAAAGAAAATAGCGCGGCCAAAAAGCACATAGATAAAATCAACGCCACGCTGTCAGAAAGACAGGTAACAAGCCCCTGCATAAAAGTAAGTCGTTGACTCAGTGTAAACGGCTTAATCTGATACTAAACTTCGTTGAATGTGAGATGGCAGTCGCCCTGAATTGTAGCGCCAATGAATCGCCCCCAGCACAGAGACGTCATAATAGCGAGTGACCCAATTTTTGCCCTTTACGCTTTGTAGGAATGAGGTTGGTAACACTTCAACATAGGACCCAGGGTTATAGTTTACAATCCCGGCTTTCTGAGCAATGGCCATAGACTCATGAAAACTATGCATACCGCCACCAATTAGATACCCAACAATCGCCAGCATGTATTGTTTACAAAGTTCAGCATTCCAAGTGTGCAAACCGCCAAATGCACATGCTGCTTGAAGCAGTGTGCCAGTTGTTCCCGAGATTCCCGCGCCAAACAAGAGGTTACGGACATCAACATCATCATAGAAGCTATCTGCTGTTGCATGCTCTTCTCGGTTTGGGTCTCGCTCAAACATATCAACACCACGGTTGCGCTTCTGGTCAACGGCTCCAACGATATCCTGGCTTGAGGCCGGCACAATGCCCCCTACCGTGCTTGCAGGTGCAGCATCACCCATTTTTTTGCGGCGGCCACGATAGCGGCTGTCATCAAACCAAGCTTCTCGAACTTTGTTGGCCAATACTGCATATTTGCCTTCTTCTGGCCCTTTGAGTTTTGGCAAAATCTTTCGCCCAACCGCATCGTGAATGGCGAGTTTCTGCTCCAGCGTTCCACTATCTAGCGCTAGAATCAGTTTTTCCCAAATGACAGAAGCGGCAATATCTTTGGCTTTTTCCTCACTGATACGACCAAAACCCATTCTTCCACCAGTGAAAAAATAGTGTCCAATCTGCGCTTTGACCATTTCAGTGACACCTTGAGAATCGTTACGTTTGTGGGTTTGGAGATATTGCTTAACACCGGTTGAAACCTTATTCACCGCTTCTTCTGTATACTCTGTAACGTTCAGTGCCATTACACCAAGCACAGATTGCGCCTCCGCACGGCGTGTCTGACTGATGTTCGTATCATAAGGCTTCAGTCGATATTTTCCCCTGCCCATGTTGAAGCCCGCATGCTCGCCTGTTTTGGCATAAACAACTTTAGAGTCTAACGTCAGACCCCATGGCACATACGACTCGTGGCGGCTACGTGGAAGCCTACCGTTCTGAGTGTTTTTTGTTGTGTACCCACCTTGGCTACTAAAATCTCTAACTAAAAATTCAGACATGTCTTTATTACTCCATTCGGCATATCAATCTACCAACATACGAGTAGACCTTTTTAAATGCCAAATGATTTCAGTCTTACAATAATAATGAGATAATGGTTCAATAATTAGGTCAATGACGCTTTGCCTTCTGAAATCAAAAAATGACAAAAGAATAATGATTGATGGGTTTCATCTATAGTACGCTGAATCAGTCGCTGAGCCTGATAAAGTTGAGCTGTTACTACTAGGCAAAGGTGTCAAGCTCTATATCGCCTTTCGATGTTAAAACTCGTCTAAGTTCACGCTGTACCACTGCATCTTTTGCCAAAAACTGTAGTCTTACGCCATTAACAAAAGACGCTTGCTTCATCTCGACGTATTCCATCAATGCGTCTGCTAATTCAAGATAGAGCTGAGCCTTAACATAGATTTTTAAAGTTCCCTCATTCACCTCTCCACATATATCTTTGGCATAAATGTCAGCAATATTGTAGAAGGTGAGCGCTTCATCAAGAATTTCTCCCGATGTTTTGTTATGCACAACCTTTTCAAAAACGGTACTTACCGCCGAGCCAATATAAGGAATTTTACCAAGAAGAATGGTGGCGACTTCTTTAGCGGCTTTTTGAGCATTTTCTTTGCGCATACGCTCTGAGACCTGAAGTTTTGCCACCTCATAATTTTTTCTAATAAATGTTTCTACAATATTACGACCTGCTAAACGACTCTTTTCTGCCGAGAGTATTTGGTTTAACGCAGTTTTAGATAACATAACTTTCTCCCTAGCTGCTGAAATAAGCTCTAACATCAAACACAGATAGTCGACACTATCGAATATCTGTGTTTGGAACGCAGCGTCATTACTGGTCGCGTTTACGCAGGCGTAAAGTCGCCTTTTTCCACCTTAAGCTGCTCAATGCTTGGTACATGCTCCGGCACTTGCAGAGTAACGCGTTGATTTTCGACCTCAATCCATTCGCCCGAGCTGTTTTTGTATTGATACGATGCTATACCTGATTTCCAGTCATCATTGAGTAGAATATTCAGTGTTACGTTGTGAAGATCGATTCCCACAGGAGGAATGCCTGGATAAGGCTGGTAGCCCTGCAACGTCACCATGATATGGCAATCACGCATTTCACATTGATAATTGAAACTGCCATTGAGATCAGTCAGCACATTTAACGGTGGATTAACTGCCTGAAAAATATGTCCCTTACCCAAAATTGATTTGTCTTCGCTGGCTACGAGTAGCTTAATGTCAAAACTCACTCCTCCAGATAAACCGTTACCAATATGATAATGCGCAGCCAAAATTTCTTGTGATTCCATTTTCATTTTTTTCTCCAACTGATGTGTTGTCGTTAGTGACTCATTCAATGTAGATACACTGTCATTCACATTCAGTATCACTTTGGGCTCATTTCCATCTTCCCACATTAACCTCAACAGGCACGCTGATGTTGGCCGTTTATTTTTATCAACAAGCTATTTGTCCGATCACACCTGTTTTAGTAAAGCGCAGAGACCAACTGATACCAAACTGATATGGCACAGTTGTGCACTTAAGTTGATAAATAACCAAACATTCGACAACAAAGATTAATGGAATAGAAAATGATTCAAGAAACTCAAGATAACCACGCCCTCGCTATACACCCTAACCCCGAAAGACAACGCCTTGCGGTACTCGGTGCCTGCTCAATTGCGAATAATAGACTCGCTTAGAGCAAAAATAAGCGCGATTGACAAAGCGTACTAACCAAAATAGCGCAAGGCTTCAACGTTGACTCTACTGATTAAGGAACAATCGAGCACCTTGCTCATGTGCGATTTCATGGGACCTTTTGATCAAATCAATATCATCATCAACTAAACGACCCAAAAGCGCATACATTGGAGATAAATAACAGGCTTCATTCTTTTCGAGAGCGACTGCGATCCCATCTTGCAAAATGTCCTGTGCTTCTTCTGAACGGCCGACTTCACAATAGAGTTCAGCTTTCATCAATGAATAAAGTGAGTGCGCTATTTGGTCGCCGCTCGATGCTAACCAATGCTGATAACCTTCCTCAAAAAGCGTGAGCGACGTTTGTTGGTCCAATGGTGCGGTGAAAAATAGCGCCCACCCCTTGAATAGAGAGGCTATGCCTGTATAAAAAGGGAAGTCGTTGACGGCAGCAATGGCCAACAATTGTTCAGAAAGCGTGATGACCTGCTGGAATTCCTTCAGATGATAAGCAGACCAGATCTCTCCTTGTAACACGATAGCATAGCTGAACGGCTCATTCTCAAGGCTGATGTTGGATTGGAAACGCTCGAAAAATCGGATATCTTCATCACAACAACACAATGTGGCGGATAAACGGCCAAAGCACCCCGCCAACGCGATCGGATTAATGCCAATAGAAGTATAAAAATCCTTATTTACATTTTTTTGGTAACAATCAAATGACGCTTTTGCATGACAAATAGCAGCCTGATGCTTGGCAAGCCAAAACTGCGAATTAGTCAAACAGCTATATGCAAGGGATTTACAGCGAGTATCATTTGATTGCTCAGCAAGAAAAAGCATTTCATTTGCTGTCTCCTCAGACAACTTAAAGTCCATCGCCATCAATTGCCTAACCCATAATCCGCTGAGTGAAATACAGTGCCGAAAGGTACAACTCAGCTTTTTTGCCAATTCTATACATCGTTGATAAGCCACTACCGTACTATGACTTACCCACCCTTTTGTCGTTCGAGCGACTGTTGCCTGTGCCAAGTAAATATCAAACAATAATTCCAGCCACTGTTCTGGGTTTGGTAAGCGTTGGTAGTTTTCCAGCGCCGTATTAAGGTCATGCTTGGCACTGTTATAATCCCCTGATTCTATGCATCGTCTTCCGAACGAGAGCGACAATTGAGCAGCTTGTTGCCACTCCTCAGCCTTCGTATAGTAGCCGATGAGCTGTCGTTGTGTCTCTTGACAGGGAGAGGAATCACCAGACGCCAGATAATCGGCAATGGTTAAATTAATCGCCCGCTTCTCTCTATGGCCTGCTCTTCGTTTAATAACGTCATTCCAAAAAGGATGATTCAAATGAATCCCCTTTTCTGAAGACAGACTGATAAGCTTCTTTTCGAGCAGTGCTTCTATCACACCTGGGGTCGGATTCGACACCGCATAGATGTCCGCAGATGTCACGTTACCGTCCCAAAAAGATATCAATGACATCACGCGTTGCCATTCACTGGGAAGTTCATCAACTTTGCTTTCAAGGTCTAGAGTAACCTCATTGGGTATTTTGTTTTGGCTATACGATGTCAAAAGCTGATAAAAATGAGCAGGGTTCCCTTGGGCCCTTTCTAAAACTGAATTCATGACCTCCGTTGTGACGTTAAATCCCTCAAGAGATAGCTTTTCCATTTCTTGTTGCAGAAGCGGAGCCAAGGTCATGTTGATCATAGGCACTCTGACTGAACTGAACGCTTCAACATGATGATTTGCTGTACGGGTCGGTAAAAAAGCGGCACCGATCAGTAGCGTCTCATTGTCAGACATCGCTATGAATCTGAGCAAGGTAGCAAGCGTGTGCTCATCGATTAAATGAAAATTGTCCATCAGCAAACAAACCGGATCATTATCGCTTTGACGTCGCTGCTCTGGTTCTTTTCGTATGCTGGAATCGTGCTCATTGCTTTCTTGCATACTCATATCGATAGCCGTGCCTGAGCGCAATTCTTGTAATGCAGTTAACAGCGATTCACTCGGTGATGAAGCAAGCTGAAAATCGACCCTGACCGTTTTCCACCTGCGCTGGTCAGCCATATCTGAGAGAACGTTCAGCAGGTGACTTTTTCCTATTCCCTGAACGCCTTGAAGCGTTAAAAGGCAATGTTCGTTGATGCGCTCTACCTTATCGATGGCATAATGAAACAACTCAATTTCATGAGTTCTACCTTGTGTTTTGCCAAAACAAGCATCACTTCTTTTTAACAGCGCCTTGTAACCTGCGACAACAGCTTGGTCAGCATAACAAAAACACTGAAGGCTGGCTTCGATTAACTCATCTGAAACCAGAACTGTCGCGCTTTCAAGCTGCAAAGCGAGTTCTGACATTTCGTGAATGTACGCTTCGTTAAAGTACCAAATGTTGTCAGTCTGTAGAGATAAACCTTGAGTTGAAATGATCGCTCGAAAATAGGGCGTTACACGGTGAGAAAGGTTGAGTAGGATTTGTTGAATCGTCAAATACAACTTCTTGCCGTCATAAATACAGGGCACAGCGGCAACTAAAGTGTTACCAAAACGTTCAGTAATCAACGGGGACAACAAGGAAATATGGTCTAGTATTTCGTTTATGATTATTTTTGAATCAGCACGCACCCACAACGCCAAAGCCATTTTTTCAACACAAGGCTCCTTTTCTATCTCAGAATCGGCCAGTGTAGTACTCAATAATTCTTCAATAGGGACAGAGAAGAAAGTGGCCAATCGCCCAACGGTTCTTTTACTCAATTTGTTACCAAGTTCAGCACGTTTTATCGTGGCAATGGAAACACTACATCCTTTTTTTTGACTGCATGCATGCTCAAGCCCTTCCTGAGATAACGCATGCTTTTCTCTTAATGCTTTCAGCCTCTTGCCATTAATCAAGACAGTGTCTGCCATTTTCGCTCCCTAGCATCATCTCCGTATGATAAATCATACTAGCTAACAAAGTGATATTTTCAAGGTGAACAATTTTGTAACCGAATGATTTACATTGCTAAATGGAAAAATTGATACTAGGTGATACTTTGTCATCAACACATGATGCTGGTTTGATACAGAAACATTCTTACGTATGTTTTATCTTAATTATGTCGTCCGAATAGTGAAATAGATGTTCAATATATATATCTGACAGGACTTGCCTATCCTGTGGAATATAGATTACGGATATAAAATCACTCAAAGTTTATTTTAAATAACAAAGTCAACTAGGTAATATGGAGAAACATGATGGAAAATATGCGACTGGTAGATCAGGTAAAAGTGAAAGTAGAATGCAAACCAAAGTATAATACACAGGCAGAGGAAATTAACGGTTTTCTAAAACTTCAGCCAAATAAAGCAGGAGAAGTCGCTCAAAGAAAAATCTTTGTCGCGACAAACAAAGAGGAAGACGCCACTGTTTTTTGCCGCTATACAACATTACAACCTAAAGACACTGGCTATTACTATGTGGTGAAGGGTTCTGAAGATGATGATGGCACTGTATTATACATGGATGAAGAAAGCACATCTGGTATAGTATACGCAAATAGAAGTTCACTAAATGGCGAGTTTACGGCGCAAAAAACGATTCACTCATGGAAAATTACCGAATCTACGAAACACAAAACATCTCGATTAAGCGCATTTCTAACCGGACACAGCCCAGACCTATTTAACGAAGCTCTTGCTGTTGCCCGAAAAGATCAGCTGGCTATTAGTAAACAGAATGGTGGCAAAGAAATCTTCTGTAATTCCAAAAAAAGCCGTGATGGACTTGTTGTAGAGATTATAACAATTAATGTAAATAATAAAGAATTAGAGAATGCTTAGATAATTCAATACATATTAATTAACCTCACTATCTTAACGTTAAAAGCAGCCTTATATTGGCTGCTTTTTTAAAATGATATTTTTACTTTTTAAATTAGCATAAAGTATCATTTTCTTGATATGGATAACTCAAACCACTTTGATACAAGTTATTTTCCACCAACATAATTAAATATCCTATCGCACAACAGTTTGGATCCATTACCGGTACATTTTGTTTATATTTAGCCATCAGTAACTCATGTAACGGCGCTGAAAAATGTGTAAATCCGGTACAACCAAACATAATGCTGTCGGCACCATCTTGGTCAATGGCCTGACAAGCCAGCTCGAATAACTCCTCAAGAATTTTTGCTTCCGCCTCTAAAGAGGGTTCTTTCAATTCATTGACGTTTTTGTTTAATGGCAATATAGAAGCAAGATTCTCGGTAACACCAAAAGCTCGCACGTGTTCGTTCTGAAGGTCAACCACATCGCGCACCGTTAGAATAGAAACCTTCTGACTCAGCAACATGGCAGTAAAAAAGCTCGGCCTGAACCCGCCGATAACCGGGATCTTGACCGCTTGTCTTGCTGCTTCCACCCCACACATGTCCATGTCCGTCACAAATACACCATGATATCCATCTTTTTCTGCCTGAATCACTTTCTCTAGGACATAAGGTGCATTAATAGTCAGATCAATTCTAGATTGAATAAATGGAGTTCCTTGATCAATATGCTCTAAATCAATGGTGACTTTATCACTTCTAAAGCGATTCACACTGTTTGAGATTTGTTGCGTAAACTCAGTTGTGTTTACCGGAATAATTATCTTAAGTTTCATCCTCATTGACATTTCAACCTCTCAAGTTATTTTTTAGTGGTGGGTGATAGCTACCAAAGAAACCGAATCTTTTGAATATTGTGGAAAAATGCTGATGGAACCAAGGCTGATTAATTTGTGGAGCAGCATCCACGGTAAAAATCGCCATCTCTTTGAGTCGAGGATCAGCGCAATCTTTCTTCCATGCATCGATAATTTCATCATTGCTCATTAGCGAAGCATCACTAGACAAACAGCAAATTAAATCAGGAGCCATAGCGATTGGCGTACTTAAATCGTCTACCCACAAAATCATATTTTCATTTTGTGAAATGACGTAATATTTGTTGCCGCTATCCTCTTCCTGATATTCTTGCGCGACCCAGTCAAAACCATTGCTGGTCATGGTAATAACGTTGCTCAATCTGCCTTTCATCACACAGTGTGCACCATCTAACGCCTCTATCGCATTAAAACAAGACAGCTGATCTTGAATACATTCTCTGATGTGCCGACCAAGTGCTCTCGCTTTCAGTAACATACCTGGGACAACGGCATTATTTTGCTTTAGTTGCTCCCCTGACATAGCAAATGAAGCAAGGGATGCACGATCATCAAAACTCTTCGATGTGCTAATGATTCCTCTGGTCATCGCATCGACATCCGAACTCGATTCACATTCAATAAGGATGACCCCACCATCTTCTGTTAAAGACTTTTCTGATGTGAGTACACAAGGTGAAACAGAGATTGGGCTTTCCAATGCCAAGTTTGCAAACGTTGATAGCTGCAAGCATGGAAAGGCTCGCCCTCCACCGTCACCATTGATGATCGGTATTTGTCTCTCTGCGGCAACCAGTAAACTCATACCATAGGCAATCGGGCCAGTTTCAACGGGTGATAATGTGGAAAAGGCGACCTTTTGGATTTTTTCTAGGTCGTGAAATGCCGTAACGGGAGAGTATCTATATCCTTTTTGAAGAAACTTTTGTGGTGCTCCCATAGCTGCGAGTACTGGAAGCATATCAGTATCTTGGACGTCATTAACATCAATATACTGCACTGTAACCTCAGATTTTGACGCGAATAGCTTGTCAATTTCCTTGAGCAATTCTTCGCCATTTTCCTGTGCCCCACCGCCGCCACACGCATAAAAATGAGCACCGCGAATAATATCTTCCAAATCTAAGCGATTTAAGCTTTTTACTCCTGATTCCATAAGTAGAGTCCTTTTTCCAAATCAGTAGACACAATAAACAGATGTCGAGATCAGTTCAGTATCACGTTGGTATCAAATCAGTATCATAAGTAATATTTCCCCATCATATTCGTAAAAACCTTAGTTCGAGTAAAGCGCGAGGTCTGTTTTAATTTCGGATGCAAAGAGCTATAGCTTTGTTTTTAGGAGATAAACAGCCGTTGTTTTCTCTCAATACAGGTAAGTCGCTTGAACTGGCGATGAAAAGAGTTTTGGTCGATATCGTTCGTCAACGCAATAAAACCTGTTAACTCTATCAACTGATACTAATCTGCTACTGACGTTTTTTGATTGAATACGTAGCTTAATCACATGCACTTATCTCAAAGGGTCAAATCCATTGTTTAAGCGCAAACCTTTTTATCCATGGTAATTCTAACTATCGATGTAAAGAGTGTCTTGGGTATACATCATTCAAATTACGCAATAAAGAGCATGGCTATGTGTACAGATTTCAATATCAACTTTGGTTGTAACAATCTCCCCCTAACCTTATCCGCTAGAACCATGGAGTTTGCAGTAAACCTTCAGACCGAGGTTTGGTTTAGAGCTAAGCAAAATTTCCAAATTACTACCTTGACGACTAGCGGAAAAGCGGACCGGGTTTTTAATGGTCAGCCACCAGAGTGTCATAATTATCAGCATGAGTTTAAAGCGAGCTGGAAAGGAGCATTAAGCTTCATCCACTGTAATGGCGTTACTCAATACAACAACCCTCTTATTACATCAGATGGTATAAATGAATCAGGGCTTTCAGTAGGCTCACTCTACTTGCCAATACTTAATAAAAATATTCCGACATCTCGCATACCTGATGAGGCCTTTGCGTTAGGTAGCGGTCTGTTGGGAACTTTTATCCTGTCTACGTTTACTACTGTGGAAGACATGGTGAGCTACTTCACTACCCACCCTGTATACGTATTTAATTCGACTATTTCAACCGGGGAATCTGAGGGTGACAATATGCCTTTAGATCAGCACTTCGTGATTCATGATGCAAATAGTGACAGTGCTGTCATTGAGTTTATCAACGGCAATATGCATATTTATCGATCATTTAAAGAGGGCGAGACGGTCAATCCGCAATCTAGGTATCAATGTGTCGAATACAAATTCGATGATTACAAAGTGATTGTGGACCACTCCTACGTGGGTGTTATGACCAACTGCCCGAATTACCATTGGCATGTCAATAATCTTTCCTATTTTTCCAATTTACGTAACTACAATCCAGAATCGGACAAAGACGTGTCCTTACAACGTCACCTCCAAGTTCCAGGACCACTTCAAACCGTGAATGGGGCTGGATTAAAGGGGCTACCCGCCGATCCCACACCGCCGTCTCGATTTGTACAAACCTATGCAATTAAGCAATTAAGCGAGCAACCAAGCAACTTCGATGAAGCATTCTCCATAGCGCAAAAGCTTCTCAACCGCGTCGATATACCTTTGGGTATTATGGCGAATGATCTACACACATCAGACAATCCTGAAGTATTTTTCAGCGATATTACCCAGTGGAGTGTGATTAGAAATAACAGTTATCATTCACCTGCCTTGTATCTGCGTACTTATGGAGATATGACTTGGCGAGTCGCGAACGTCAAAGACTACATGGGATTAGATAGGGATTGCCAGATCTCAAGCGTATTACAGCTCATGCCAACAACAAAAGCATTACCGTTTGAACAAGTCGAGTCTAGACCAACGGTCAAAATCGCCTAAATCGAATTTAGATACCACACGCCCCATGGACTCATGGGGCAGATACCACTAGAAGAGGAGGAACTGGTCCTTGGTAGTGTTTTTTGGAGCTTAATTGCAAAACGCTTGAGGATAGTACTCTAAATTCAAAACATCTCGTTACGAGAAAAACGATTCATATAAGAAGGAAATACATAATGTCAGTTACTGAACCTAACGTGTTAGAACCAAGTAAATCAATTTCTGAAAACGTAGCTCCAGCTAAAGGCCTTGTCACTGGTTTTCTAGGTGCTACTTTCGCACAATTTGCAGCAAGGAACTTAGCAAACGCTGCTTTAAATTCATTCAGTGTTCCTTTAGCTAAAACCGCAAAAAGCTTGTTCTTGCGCGCCGACTCTTCAACGAGAATGTCTCCAAATGATTACCTTGAACAAAACTTTGTTCGTATCTTTAGAATGACGAGGCAAATATACCAAAACGTCAATGATATACCTTTGATAAATGCGAGGAACTTACTACAGTCGAGCTTATCCAGTTTTGAAGAAATTAAAACTAATGACCCAGAGGGTGATTACGCTCAAATGAACTACGATAACGCAAGATATGCTGTCACTAAATGTAAAGAAGCCTTAGCTATATTTGACGACCATTCAGATAATCAAGAGTGGATAGGCGCTTACTTTACAGCAGCCAGTCAATATTGCTTCATTTGCCGTCAGATCCTTCAATATCAGAAAGACAACATATTTGCTGAAAATGTTATCGCGAAGGAAAATGTCCTTTCTCAAATTGATAAATCGATAACATACGTCACCCAAACAGTTAATGTAAATGACATGATCAAAGCTGTTAGCAACAAAGTTGCTGAAGTTCGTTATAATAAAGGATCTACCCACCCATGGGGATTCCGCTACTACTTATCTGAAGATAAGACTCACTATAAAACTCTAGCCAACAAAACTAAAGATGGAATGACAGAGTGTAGTGACGCTATCAGACAAAATGCGATTGATTTACTTGAAACTCAAATAATACAACCAGATGTTGTGAGAAGTTGGGAGCTAATTAAGCTTGCGATTGAAGAAGACGTCTAGCTTGAAGAGCTACTAACATAATAATCTCTTTAAAAAAGGCGCCATATTTGGCGCCTTACTAACTTCCAGTAAAAACAACTATCTAAACTTAAAACTTAAAGGGACAGACACTTTATCAGACACTGGACTTTTACACTGCCGTTACAGGTAAACGTTGTGAGAGCCCAGTGCCGAACGTTTGGTAACATATCAGCTAAAAGTGCTTGTTCCCGCACATCCGTACAGTGCGGGAACAAAACAAGTGGAGGGTTTAGTTGATGTATGGTAGACAGATTTCTGGGATGATTGGTTCAGCAGGCTCATCAATGATGTAGTAATGCATACCAGATGATTCCCCTTCCAGCAATGGCGCACCATATCCAGTCCAAAAAACACCTTTCCCATTACCGTATACAACTGGATGAATCGTCTGGGAAGTGGGAGCACCCGTCACTTGAGATACACTAGGTTGAATCATTTTGTTGTTAACGCGATCGAAATACACTACCTGGTAGTTAGAGTGACTTCCAACAGATAGGTAATCGTCATTTCTAGTGGTGAACGCTATACTTTCTGCATCATTAGAAATTGAAGGAGTAGCGATATTGTGAATAAGCTTTCCGTTAACATCCGTTACATATTCATAGGTTTGAGAGCTAATGTTATAAACCACTAGATAATTCGTGAATTCCTCATAGTGACTGTACTCTGGATCACTTGGACGTCGTGCAGTGTAAATTACGTATTTGCCATCTGCACTTATGCTATATGAATATTGGTTTCCAGCTGCATACGCATGGTTTCCTTTTTTAGAGTGCGATATTTTCGTGTGTTTATCTTTGACACTATCATAGATGTATATAGCTACCTCATTCGATGGGTCTTCGCTGATATTCTCTGCGTCCATTTGATTTCTAATAGTTTGATATACGATATAGCGACCATCATCACTAAAGGGACGTAAATAGCTAAGCCAGTTGGTAGCCTCATTACCATATATATCTATATTCATTATTCTGGTTGTTTTAGCTGTAAGATCAGTAATAGAAAATTTACCCGAATAATCCGAAACTATCACTAGTCTATCGTTAACCTGATAAGGCGTTCTAGCTGTATTTCCTGCTTCAATTGGCTGATGATTTTCGTCATATTCTGCCGCTTTCATCTCATCCGTTAGACGATCCCACACCAAACTGCGCCACCCAGAAGAGCCAGAGTAAATTGTAAAGCCAATGTACCGCCCATTTGGCGATATTGTCGCTTTATTCATGTGAACTTTTGGATCAAGAGAAGAAGGCCTGCCAATTTTTTCTAGTTCGTAAGTCTCGGTATTTTTAATAAGCCACTCCCTTTCAACCCCATCAGAAACTAGTTCATTTCTATTGGCCTCAAAAATTATGTACTTACTATCACGAGTCATTGCAGCCGAACGAGGGCGTGAAGCACCAACAAAGTTACTTGTAGAAGGTTTAGAGTTTGAATCGGACATAATCGGATATGGACCATACTCCAGCTCTTCATCTATAGACTTTAAGTTTGGATCAAACTCAACGGCATGAACCGAGAGCGTAAAAGATGCAAGAATGGCAAAATATAATAATCGCATAGTACTAACACTTTTTTATTGTTTGAGAATTAGCATATGCGACCACTCGTAATAAAAATTAAATAACACCTTCGTACTAGTAAAAAGTTTCAGGCACAAATTACTCTAATGTATCTATACTTGGGTTTACTTCTTTCTGGTCCTTATCGCTAGATTTGAATAGCTACATCCCAACGCTACCACAACCCGCTCACTCACTTGTAGTTGTCGCCACTTTACAATTTTCAGGCAAAAAAAGAGCCGCAAAGCGAACTTAAAGGAACAGGCACTTTATCAGATTTTCGGTGCTGTCTACTTATCCAGCTTAAAAAGCTTAAAAGGACAGCTACTACAGTTTCGCTGATTCGGTAAAAAGGAGCCACTAGGCTCCTTCTTTAGAGATAAATCTCAGGTTCTTTATGTTCTTCTTTTTCCCTAAAACGTTCTTCATATCGGAAATCATGCAAATGAGCATGAACAATTTCTCTGAGTGGAAGTGCGATGGTAAATTTATCTAGTTCAACGGAGTCTTCCTGCTCATTCTCTATGTCTTCCATCACTGCATGATAGGGCGTGATCTTGTGAAGCTCTAACGTGTCTCTGTCTCGATATCCACTTAAGTAGGGCACGATATAAATATCGTTAAAATGACCGGTTTGTATTTCGTAGATATAGCCTATGTATACTTTACGGTCGGACATGGTGAAAAGAATAGGGAGCTCGTGGTAGTGAGACTTGAAGAATAACTGCGTGAACTCTGGGCTTTCCGAATCCATAGAAAACTCAAACATGAACTTGGAAAACTTACGTTCTTCGTTGATGTAGCAGAGTTTTGGGAGAAGCCAGCTTAAGATCAGAGCAATGATTGAGATATCAAATAAAGCGAACTCAGTGTGGGTAGACTCACTTCTAAATACACCAATCAGTACCAACTCACCAACCGAGAAGTGCCAGCCTGTCAGTTTTCCAAGCCAAATGCCTAGCGCATACAAAATCGTCCCGACAGCGAATAAGAACAAACCGATAGCCGCAGACATCAAAAAAGTATGGTATCCATTACTACGCTTTAGTTGATAGTGTGTTTTGTGCCATTGCTGAGCGAAAACATAACCAGAAATGCAAAGTATTAACACAAAAAGTATTGATGGTTTAATCATTTACTGACGTCCATAAAAAAGGGCTAATGCGAATTAGCCCCGGTGTGTACCCTATTGTGTGCAATGTCATGCCTGCACTTTATTATCTTTCAAATAGCCTTCTCTAGCAGCCTTGGCTTGTTCTTGCGCAGCTTTGCTTTTACGGAAAGCTTTCATATCCATCACCACACGATCTGGGTTAACCATTTTCAGCATTGGGTAATCGCGCTTCGTGGTATTCTGTTTACCAAAGAAGTTTCGGAAAATGTCCATAATCCAACTCATAAATACCTCCTAGATAGACTCACGTTATCAAGTCGGTGTTCCTATCGTAATGTTAGTATAAGTGAGTAAAAGGCAGAGCGACAAAGATCTGCTTCAATCCAATCAATTTATGATTATTAATCTAACGTATCACTTATTACCGAGTCAAATCTTCAGGGTCAGATTAGACCTTTCATCAAAAGAGAACTTAAAGGTAAAGGCGCTTTCTGCTTATCTGGCATCAAATTAACTGGTATGAAAACGAATGGGCTTGGTCAGGCTCAATAGATAGAAGCTGATACAAGGCTTCAAACTGAGCTGTAATGAATCTGAAGATATTCGCCATGTTTTTATCGATACGCCTTAAGCACAGAAACATCGCCGAGCTTAAGCTCTAATACTGATCGGTTTTGAGACTTGAACGATCCTAGGATCGTATGATAATCCCCCACTAACAAAGTTAGTGGGGATTTTTTATGTTTGCTCAAGAGCTGCTTTTGGCAAACAGAAACTTAAAGGAACAGACACTTTATCAGACTATTCGTTTATTCACCGATCTTCTAAATTCAATCACAAGATATTGAAGTAGTGCTGATGATTTGCGCGCTCAACTCAAAACGAATGAATTGAGTGCTTTTCTTGAGAAGGCTATATGGTGTTCATTAAGTCGTCGTATAGGGAAAAGCAATAAGAGCGCAACCTTTTTCGTCTTTAGGAGTAAAGTGATTAAGATTTTCAAATTTTGTTTTATTGATAGTGGTTTAATTGACAAACCAATTAGGCCTATCTTCCCATCTGCCCTTATTAAAAGAAGATTCCCACCCTATAGGCAATATAGCTATTGGCGGTAACTTAACATCTAGTGAAGAACGTGTTATCGCAGCATATCATTCTATTTTTTATCGATAGCACGTATTGCCCACAATAATATAATAAAAATAGTGGTGGATATTGTGTTAGTTTTGAACTTTTCACCATCATAAATACCAGATTTTAATTGTCATACTGATCGTTTTGAACAATTAATAATCCGAGTTTTTAGAATAAGACGAATAAAGCGCCCCACGTTATGGTCAAATATCTTTGAATAAGATAAGCTTGCCACCAATTATGTGACTGGCTCACAATAATAGTAAGGTTTAAACAAGGAAACCGCATCATGAGGCAACACTATTTTGGCAATTGGTATAATGATTATACCTCAGGGAACCTAACTGCATTGAAAAGCGCACTTAAAACGGGAGATACCAAAACAGTGGCTGCGCTTAGTGAAGAATTATTTGATAGTTATCTTGATGTAACAGCAGCGCTAGATATTAAAGAAATTAAACAATATGCTGAAGTAATGGGAGATGTGCTCACTGATATCAAGCTTGATGTTTGCATGGGAGAATTAGTAGACCACCATCAGCCCGATTATATTGAAATGGCTTGTCGCAATAGTATTGCGCTTGGAATTGGCTTCCCATTTTATGACTATTACTCAACTGAAATGACCGCAAACCGCATGGAGTTTGATGTTGAGTTTTTCGAAAGTACTGTTGAACCTGGTTTCAAGCAGCTGTATCAAGCTAGGAAAATGTCTATCACTGTATTTTTCAAATTAGTGTGTGATATCGTGGGTTATCTAGATCCCATACCATATACAGCTGATTATTTGTTCCGCTTATTACAAAGTCCTGAGATTGACATTAGTACGTTTTCAGAAGAAGAGTTCACCGAGTGCCTCGACGTATGTTTCGGTTTTTACCATCTTAACCCTGAAATTTTCCGTTTATTTGTAAAGCAAGCTAAGGGGCGTAAGGCGACCAAATCAACCGAAGTATGGCAAGAATCTCGCGAATATTATTTAATCACCTACCAGTTCACCTCATCTTTCGGTGAACGCTGTGCCTGGCATGATTATGAGGAATCATACATTGATGCCTTCACTGAGCTTAAACACAGCGGAATAGTTTCGGACGTAGAAGCAGAGGTTGTCGATTGTCTAAGAGCAGATCGGCTGGATAAATTAGCAGAAATATTTATTAACGCATAAACAAAATACTACCTGATAAAAATTATCAGTTTTATTTGGTAAGTATGCCGTGAAATTGGATAACAGACTCCCGCCATAATGTCGAAAAAGCTTAAAAGGCCGGTACATTACTACGGTTTTATGCAAACCTGCTAAATAACGCAAAGAAAAAATGTTTCAGGTGTAGACACTTTGTAGACATATCTCGATTTTCAGGCAAAAAAAGAGCCGCAAAATGCGGCTCTTAATTATTCGAATTTTCCGAAGTGTGCGATTACTTCTCTTTACCGAAAACGTTGTTCTCTTGCTCTTGTACGCGGATGAAAGTCGTACGCTTGGTGAGCTCTTTAAGCTTTGCTGCGCCTACGTAGGTACAAGTTGAGCGCACACCGCCAAGGATGTCTGAGATAGTGCCGTGAACACTGCCACGGAATGGCAATAGTACGGTTTTTCCTTCAGCTGCACGGTACTTTGCAACACCGCCTGAGTGCTTGTCCATAGCAGACTGAGAAGACATGCCATAGAACTTCATGAAGGTCTCTCCGTCTTTCTCAATTAGCTCACCACCGGACTCTTCGTGGCCTGCCAGCATACCGCCTAGCATAACGAAATCAGCGCCGCCTCCGAAAGCTTTTGCTACGTCACCCGCACATGAGCAGCCACCATCACCGATGATCATACCACCTAGGCCGTGGGCAGCATCACCACATTCGATGATTGCAGAAAGTTGAGGATAACCAACGCCTGTTTTAACGCGAGTAGTACATACAGAACCTGGGCCAATACCCACTTTCACAATGTCTGCACCAGCTAGGATAAGCTCTTCACACATATCACCAGTCACTACATTGCCCGCAGAGATAACTTTGTTAGGGAATGCAGCACGTACCTTCTCGATGTACTCTACTAAGTGCTCAGAGTAACCATTCGCGATATCAATACAGATGAAGATAAGTTCTTCAGATAGCGCCATGATTTCTTTTGTCTTTTCGAAATCAGCATCTGAAGTTCCCGTAGAAACAAACACGTTGTTTAGTGTTTTTTGATCCGCTGATTTCACGAAGTCAGCCCATTGCTCTACGGTATAATGCTTGTGAATTGCAGTCATCACGCCATGTTCTGCTAAAGCTTTAGCCATTTCAAAGCTACCGACTGAATCCATGTTTGCTGCAATTACGGGTGTGCCAGACCATTGACGACCACTATGCTTGAATGTAAAATCGCGGGTTAATTCAACTTGAGAACGACTTTTGAGAGTAGAACGCTTCGGGCGAAATAGTACATCTTTAAAGCCTAACTTAAGTTCTTGTTCGATACGCATGATAAATTTTCCTATAAGCAAATTTACGTGTCGTGCGTTTTCGGGAAACGTTGGCAGACGCTTTACCGAGTTTCGGACACAAAAAAACCGGAGCGTTGGCAGACGCTCCGGTTTTCAGCATTATAGGCTGTGATTTATTTCCCGCAAGACTGATATTTTCAATTTATTTGTGATACCATTTTGTTATCTTGCAAATCTAATTCCCCTACTTTCAAGCTTAAATCAAAACAAACGTTAATAAACAATAGCTTAACAAACAAACCCTATCAGCGCGCAACCGTTTTCCGGAATCGATAACACTGTTGTTTTTGAACATTTTTATCTCGGGCAGCACTGGCCGACTATTTTCCATTTACTAAATGTCGAATATGAGGCAATAAATCACGTGCACAGAGTCCTCGTTCACCGTTTATTTCAGCATCTCTGTCAGCAGCAAGACTATGTATCATGACACCTCTCACGGCAGCATTGACCAAACTTTCACCTTGCACCAATAACCCAACGATGATACCCGTTAGAATATCCCCCATTCCTCCTGTCGCCATACCAGGGTTCCCTGCATTGCAGATATACGTTTCCTTACCATCAAAAATGAGAGTCCCTGCTCCCTTTAATACAACAACGCCACCATACTTTTTGTAAAGGGTCTCCACAGCCCTGAACCTGTCACTCTCAATTTCTTGAACGGAGCACTTTAAGAGTCGAGAAGCCTCACCAGGATGAGGCGTAATAATACGCTTTGCATCATAATTTTCATTTTCGGCAAGTAAGTTGAGTGCGTCTGCATCATACACTTTTGGCAATGTAGAAAACGACATAGCTTTAAACATCTTGGTAGCATTAACGTCCATTCCTAACCCTGGACCAATAGCAAAACAGTCACACCATCGGTTCAACCTAAAATCACTCGCCTCGCTATCCAACCAAGAAGATATCATCACTTCGGGACAGGATACTAAAGCGGGTTGTGTATTCTCCGGGTGGGTAAGTAATGCCGTTAAACCAGCTCCCGCTCTCTGGCAAGCCAGTGCCGAGAGTATTGCAGCACCTCCAAAACCTTGATTCCCACCGATAATAACAGCTTTGCCATGAGAGCCTTTGTGGGCACTTCTTGAACGAGCTATGGGGGGTGCAAAATCGACGATATTATTTAACAGTAGTGACGACGGCACGTTCTGTTGCTTAAAGACGTCGTCAACACCTAGTCCGGCGAAATGCACTTTTCCTGTGTAATCGCGAGCTCGTCCGGTAAACAAGCCTTGCTTCAAGCCTATAAGCGAGACAGTATGTTCAGCCTGAACACATGTGCCTAAAACCTGTCCAGTATTGCTGCATAAACCAGAAGGAATATCCACTGAGACAACCGGGGCATCTGCTTGATTAAGCATCTCAATGATAGCAAAAGCCTCTGCCCTGACATTACCGGTCAACCCCGTACCCAACAAAGCGTCAAGAATACAAGTGTAATCGAGTACAGAATCTAAGCTGGGCAGCTCAGTACGGCCGCCCACTGAAATAAAATCCAGATATGCCTGCAGCGCGTCACCTTTTAGTCTGCTCGATTCGACACACTGCCACAGGGTCACATCTATACCAGCTTCAATCGCCAGTTTTCCCACAACATAACCATCTCCACCATTATTTCCACCACCACAAACAATGAGCAGTGAATCGCAGTTCGAATATTGGCTTCTCACCACTTCAAAAACCGACTGGCCTGCGCGAGTCATAAGTTCATACATAGTGACTGATTTACTTTTCGCAGCAGTGGCTTCACCTGATTTCACCTGCTCGCCACTATAGAGGGGAATGGGTACTGACATTGGCTCTCCTTGGTTAAAAATAAAGCCAGAACAACTCTGGCTTTCATTAACGAGGTCAGTTGAGGCTATTTATGTTGATTCTGTGACACCAAAGCTTCGGCTGTCGCATCTTGTATAGACAAGAACAAAGAACGAATTTCACCCGTCGGAGTTCTCATCGGGTTGAGTGTAATATTTTGGTACATGAATTCCGACTGTTGCGTGACTGGACGTACATTACGGCATTTGAACAAGTAAGGTCGCTGTTGCCACGTGATAAAGCTTCGACACCCAAGATCATAGACAGGTTTAGTCTTAAGCTTAAACCAGTCTTCTGGTATTTCAGGGAACAACTCGAATAGCGGCTTTTCTATCGCGTCATGGGCTTGCACACCACTATGATGCGTCATAAACCCGTTCCAAACCTGAACTTTATATTCTCGGTCAATAACAATTAGCCCAAGATCGACATTTTGTACCATGTCCACCATCCAGTGGAATTGCTCAAATTCTGCGGGAAGATTTACCATTAAAAGTCCTCCATCAAATAAGACAACTTGTTGTCGAGCAATGGGAGGGACTCATCAACAAACATAAACAACAAATCACATCGAATAGATGTACCATCAATGTTGTAACTCACCTCAAAGGTCATGGTTTTCTGAAACGAGCCAGTCGTTGACTGAATCACCGAATCGATGGAAATATGCTGGCCTAAAAGCACGGGTGAACTTTGGAAAAAACGCACCTCCGCTTGCTTGCCCAAACCATTCAAAAACGAACCAACAAGGATATTTGAAACATCCATAAGAAGTTCCAGTTCTTCCAGCTCTTCACTGTCAGCCGGAACCTTCATAAGTTTTTTTAGATCACAAACACTAGAATCACTCAGCAATACTAGTGCCTCACCGGCAATACCCTCACCACTAAATCCCTGACACACTCCTGAAACTTGATCATTTTCTGCTAGGTCACGCAGTGCCATATGCAGCTCACTGACTTCAAATATATTAACATTGGGAAGAGGAAGGTGGACAAACACATCAAAATGGCGAGCTAAGGCATCTGCGGCTCGGCCGATAGACACATTGGCCACCTCCATATAGATGTCTCGGCGACGAAGAATAGGCAGTTCAACAGTAACAGGCGTGACAATTTGTGGTTGACTTGGTTTTTCAACCAATTCTTTTAACACCGCATTGAGTGCGTCTTTGTCAATCGGCTTTTGGATAAACGCTTTCGCGCCAAGCGTCATCACGCGCTCTTTCGCTTTAGGTTGAATGTCACCCGATACGACAACGACTTGGATATCAATACCGCGCGTGCCTATCTCTTCCAATGTCCCAAAACCATCGAGCTCTGGCATGGTCAAATCAAGGAACATTAACTTGAAGTCGTTTTGTTCCAACTGCTCCAAGGCATCTAGACCATGAACAGCAAAAGTGATGTCTGCATTCAAAGAAGCAGGTAATGAACGCGCCATTTGCTTTCGGGCAAGCGCAGAATCGTCACAAATAAGGACAGGAAAAGCCATGCATATACCTACTGCTATTCTTGTTACTAATAGTTTCAGTGTAACAGATAGTTAGATCATCAGGCATGAATCTAAACAGATTAAACGTATCTATTTTGAGAACGCCGAGCAGACACTCTAATGCTGCCAAAAGACGCTGAACCTACTACCAACAAATTAAACAAAACTACAACCAATAAAGCCTAGAGTCATTTTTCTTCACTAGCTTTCAACTGAAACAAATCTTCATCAGAACCTACCCTACCCCATGTACTTAGGTGCAATCTTTTTGAAAATCCGCTCTGTGCGAAGAAAAACATCGATGAGCACTAGTTCCCAAAAGGATACGGCTCCTTCGACCGAAATTTCGCCTGTTTCCGTATGAAGGAAAGCCGGCTTTACGCTAAAACTGGGTTGTCTGCGGCTTCATACAAATCAAGAACGCTGATTGAGTGACCAACCGTATTTCCACCAAAGACTTTATCCATATAAAACAAACTGTTCTTCTATAGGCAACACAGACAAGCATATATTCACAGTCGTCAATATGCTTGAAACATGTGTCAGACTCTTCCGAACCTAGTAAAGTATTGAAGTACATGTAATGCTCGTCAAGGCAATCAAGTAAGTGAACGCCAAACTCTTACAAAACTACTTATGCCTAATTTGATATCAAGCCGATTATCACGACGGCACTATTTGGTCACTCGATGTAAGCTACTTTTGACATCTAAGCAACCAAGATAGAGACTATTAAATTATCCCAAGTTCCAAAAATTGTACTTACGTTGATTGAGAAGTAACGAACCAGTTTGATTGTCTTGTCGATGCGAGGTCAAATCGCTACAGCGATTGCAGAAATGGCAAGGGTAACCGAAGACATGAACTCAAGCGTTCAATCTATCAGTGAAGTATGCTCCGCCACCAACATCCTAGCCAGCGACACACGCGATGAATGCGAAGGGTTAGTCAACAACCTGGACTCCCAAAGTAAGCTGGTCAATCAATTCCGTAAGCTATAAATACAAAAAGCCTTCCAATCGGAAGGCTTTTTTGACACGGCAACGATATGATCAATTACTTCGCCATGCGAACCAGTGATTTACCAATTAACCACTCTAACTCTTTGGCACTTTCAACACCGAATTGAGCTTCAGTCGTTTTGTAAAGGCGTTCAATCCCATTCATTGCAAACTCATGAGTGTTTTGAGAGGTTACGATATGGTGGAATAGCAGGCGCAGAATCGCTAGGAACTCGGCATTGTCTAACGCTTTTACCCAGCTGTCTGAAAAATCTTGCAGACTATTGTCAAAACTTAGATGCTCGACAAACATCTTGAAGATTCGACCGTCTAACGCCGCGGTAAAATCAGTCTTCTTTGGAAAGTGGTGGCTGATACCTGTTCGCGATACACCTGTCTGTTGACTTAAGGTTGTGTAAGACATCTTGTCATAGCCCAGACGCAAAAGTTGATCCACTACTGCGTCCATAATCTTCTGAATCGTGATTTCAGTATCTTCTTTACTACGCTTTGGCATGTTCAGGCTCTTCTCTCTGTAAATCCATCTAACTCAAACGAGTCAATAATGATGCCCATCAGATATCCTACAAGACATCCACTGTAGCTTCACAGGGTCCCTGTGGGGAACCTAATAAAGCCATCGTACCATATAATACGAACGGCGTCTTAGATGGAGCACACGATGCCGTGCAAGATAACTTTTCACAAATCACCACATCAGGGAAATTTATAAAATAAATAGGCATTATCTTTCATTTATATAATTTAGCTGACGATAATTATATAAATCGAACTTGCTTACAACTAACTGCACATCATCATGACTCTATAATGACATGATATTTCGCAACAACATGACTAACATCACACTATTTGACGTGTTTATCAATTCTAATCCATTCACCTAACCATTTTATAACATAACATCTGGTTCTGAGCTCATTTTTCAAGTGTTCGCATTTTAATGGATCACTTGAAAATAACTCGATAAAATAACCATAACTTTTGTAAGAGGATTGTCGTAATGAGCACACAACAAGAACAAGCTGACGTATGTGAAGCATGTGGTTGCGCTGGCGAAATGGGCTTTATTATCAAAGAAGGGGACGATGTTGCAGAAGTGACGATTTTTGCCCAAGGTAAAGCCTTTCTCGAAGCGGAGCTGAATAAGTACATCGATTTGGCAAAACAGGTCTGCGAAGGCGTGGAGTATGAAATCTCTTCTATTGAAGAAGACTCGAGTGAACTAACAGCCCGATTCAAATTCGAAGTCAGCGCGGAAAAACTGATTTTTGAACTAAAGACTCGCTCCCTAGCGCGCTAAGCTATTAAAAAGCGGACATTCAGTCCGCTTTTTTGTTCACTACTTCATCTCTTTATTGACCCGAACCAAACTCCTCATTAATACTTAGGGTAAACCATTGTCTGGATTGTCCTATGAAGCACTGGCTTGTGCCTTCTCTCGTTGTGCTGCTGTCTGCACCTGCCCTCAGTGAGCCGATTGATCATTATCGTATTCTCAATCACTTAGATAATTATGGGAACTTGGATCTGCGCAATAAACCTTATAAAGAGCTGCCATCAGGCTTGGTTGTAAAAGGTAACCTCAATATTGCTAAAACCAGCATTAAAGAGATCCCTCAAGGCGTGGATATTCAAGGCAGTCTAGACGCTTCTAATAGTCAGCTAAAAAAGATAGCAAAAGGCGTCAATATTAGAGGCTATGCCAACTTACTTGCGTCGCAAATTGTTCGATGGCCAGCAGGAATCAAAGTCGGCGGATACGTAAACCTTACAGATACTCCCTTAACCAAACTCCCTCCTCGCTTTAGAGTGAAAGGGGATTTAAGTGTGATTAGAACACCATTGGAATCGTTACCAGAGGGTTTAACAGTTGAGGGAAATCTCTATATTGGTGGGTCAAAAATTACTAAGTTTCCAGACAAGATGACCGTCAAAGGCAACATATTCCTAGGTGGAAACCGAATAACCAAGTGGCCTTCTCAACTCGACCTTGGTGGCGCGGTGGCACCTTAACCAATAGAAAAAAGGACGCTCATCGCGTCCTTTCTGATCTTTTAACTTTGGTTTTTAACTGGGTTAGCGTAGCTTGCGACCAAATAAGACTGAGCACCTTCCGGAAGCTGGTTCAGTTTGCCTGCCAAAACATCTTTAACCTGCTGTTCGACTTGCTCATCACCCGCCGCCAATTTATTAATTGGGAACAGCTTGTAGTTGTCATGTATCTGACGATCAATTTCTTCTGCTAGAGCTTCCGGTGACTCGAACTCATCACCAATCACATCACCAAATGCAACATGGACACGGCCTTTGTCGCCTACGATTCCCTGAATAATACTTTCAATATCTTCAAATTCGCCTTTTTCATATGTACCGCTTGTCGCCTTCTCAAAAAGCTCACGCGCTTTAGCAATGTCACAAGGATCATTCTCATAAGAGATAGCAACAGGGACAATTCTTAGCGACTTTATGTACTCAGCGAACTCTAATTTCTGCTTACGGCCTTCAACGTGGAACATTTTTAGGATCGCCGGATCAGTAAAGTCATTGCCATCTTTAGCACGACCTTCTTTCTGCGCAATCCAGATAGAGTTCCCCGTATCCAATGAATGTTTGATGTAGCCCGACAAAGTACCTAGCGCCTTCATCATTTCACGAGGGCCTTTTGCAGAGCGCTTTACAATAAAGCTCTTGTTTAGCTTCATCAACTCAGTCGCACAAGGTTTTTTCAGTAGGTTGTCGCCAATAGCGATACGTACTGTTTTATGATCACTCTGGTGTAGACCGTAGTTGACCAATGCTGGGTCCATAGCGATATCACGGTGGTTGGAGACAAATAGATAAGACGTCTGCTTATCCAGCTTATCTAAACCTGAGTACGTTACGCCCTTAGTTGTTGAATTCAATGTCTGCTCAAGGTACTTCTTTACTTCCATCTGAATCACTTCAACGGAGTTCAGTTTAGACCACTTCATCTTGAGGTAGACTTTAACGATTGGTGACATCAAGGCTTTAAACCAACCTGCATGGTTTGCAAATCGATGTTGTAGAATTGCACTGATGAATTCTTCATCGTTAATCAGGCGGTCGATCGCCGCTGGAATTTCTTCGTCATTGTACGGACGAATTTCAACAAAAGGGTCGTTTTTAGAAGTCATTTCTTATTACATCTGATAAAAAGCTCGCCTATTCTACGCGGAGATGGGGGGATTAACAGCTATACTTCTCTCATAATCAAAAAGGTCAGACCAGAATGAAATCACCGTTTATTTAGAAAGTCGGAGTTAAGTTGGCTTTTTCTGCAAGAAACGTTAACCTTAGCGCCCCTTGAGCATACAAGAATATGAGCAATTTAATGCACTACTCAATCTCGCATAACAAGAGTGAATTTCAGTATCTAACCATGACTCCACGTAAAAAGAGTATCAAACACATGTTACTCAAGGTGGAACAAGGTTTAGCACTAATGAAACTTGGAAAGTCTGAGTATGCGATTGAAGCAGGTCAGACAGTTTGGATTCCGTTTGATGTATTGTGCGCATTGACCTTTTTCCCTCAAACTCAAGTTCAGCAAGTGGAAGTCTCTTGTCGCGTCACAACGCCCCTGCCAAAGCAAGGTGGGTTCGTTGCTCTTAATGAGCTGACTAACGCTTTGTTAAATAGGCTGAAGGTGATGGAGGAAACTCATGACGCCCAAAGAGACATTCTGACTGTATTGCAGGCAGAGCTGTCAGGCTTAAAGCCGCAGTTAAAAGAGAGCAAGCTAACCCAATTAATTAGCCAGTGGTCACCGAATACCGACAGCAAACTATTGGCAGAGCAACAACTCGTTTTGACGGTTCGTGAAGCCTATAAGCGAATAAAGTCTGGTAAGAGGCGAGAGCAGATCATTGCCGACCTGTTCGACAACAATGAAGCGATGTACTCACAAATCGAGCATGCAATTCTAGGTAAATAGCCGAAAACTTCACTCAGTTACTGGCTGATTATCGATTTCGTAACTATAAATCTATAAATATCCTCTGTATTTGTAGATGAAATAGGAAGGCGAATATGAAATTCAGCCATAAAATTGTGGCGGCATCCTCTCTCCTTTTATTGGCCACAGTCACTTTACTTACACTACAGCAATATTACACGGTCCAAACAAAAATTAAATCTCAGGTCACCTCTAGTGTCGCAGAAATCGTCGATGGCGTCAGAGACACAACGGCTGCAGAGATTAATGGGCGAAAAGCCATTGCTAGCTATGCCACCAGTATGTTGGAGTCCAACCTTGCTTTGGACGCCATGGAAACCGTCATTACTCGCCCAATAGTTAAAGAAACCTTCCTATTAGCCGGACTGGGCTTCGAAAAAGATGGTTCAAACATTAATAACGATCCTTCTTGGAATCCTGGCCCTACTTGGGACCCACGAGCTCGCCCTTGGTACATCGATGCGAAAAATGCCGGTAAGCTCATTATTACGGCTCCTTATGCGGACTCGGCAACCGGGGAGATTCTCGTGTCGATTGCCACTCCGGTGAACGACAGCGGGAAGTTCATTGGCGCGATATTCTACGACGTTAGCCTTGCAGGTCTTGCCGATGTCGTGAACAAAGTACAGCTTTTCAATGCCGGATACGTGTTCATTGTCGCCGGCGATGGGACCACCATTGCGCACCCTCAGACCGAACTTAACGGCAAACCAATGAAGGACTTCTTGGGTAACGCTGGTATTCAGGAAGATCCACAACAAGTCTCTATCGAGGGTAAAGATTACACCCTCGACTTCTCTAAAGTCCCAGGAGAAGATTGGTACATCGGCGTTGTTCTCGACGAAGAAGTGGCCTATCAATCATTGGCGGACTTGCGCAACAGCTCAATTATCTACACTGTCGTGGCCTTGATCATTAGCGTCGTTATTCTGCTCGTCTTGATGACTGCTCTGATGAGACCACTCGGCGCACTGAATAGTGCGATTCAGGATGTGGCTTCTGGTGAGGGTGACCTCACTCAGCGTCTCGATACCAATACTGATCAAGAATTTTCATCACTGGCGGCAGGGTTCAACTCATTTACAGGTCGCCTCCAGCAACAAATTATTCAGTCCAAGGCTATTGGAGAAGAAATTCTACGCGGCTCTGAGATGACCTCGATGGGGTTACAAGAGTCAGCTGCTGCTATGCAAGATCAGCTAAGGGAGCTGGAACAACTTGCGACCGCTATGCACGAAATGGCGACAACGTCAGGCGACGTTGCTAACAATGCGCAGGGAGCAGCATCGGCAGCAAAAGATGCTGATGAAGCAACCGAAGTGGGCACACGTGTTGTAGGAGATACAACGGGCGCAATTACGGAATTATCACAGCGTATTGACGAAGCCGTTGAAGAAGTAAAAACGCTTGAGTCCGCAACTGGGAACATTGAAACCATTCTGAAAGTTATCAATGATATTGCAGATCAAACTAACCTACTCGCACTCAACGCGGCGATAGAAGCAGCGCGTGCTGGTGAGTCGGGACGAGGGTTTGCGGTTGTGGCAGATGAAGTTCGAACGTTAGCTCAAAGAACGCAAGAGTCCACCACTGAAATTCGCAATATGATCGAACAGTTGCAATCAGGAGCAACTGCAGTGGCTGGGGCAATGAACATGAGTAAAGAGACCGCCAGCAATGCGGTGCTGCGTGCTGAAGAGGCTAACGCAGCCTTAAATAGCATTCGCGATGCGATCCAAGCCATCAGTGACATGAACATTCAAATTGCTTCTGCGGCGGAAGAACAGAGCTTAGTGGCCGAAGAAATAAACAGCAATACCGTCAAAATCAAAGACCTATCTGTTCAGGTTGCAGACGCCGCTGAGAACGCCAATATTGCCATGCAGGCGCAAACAGAAAACATTCGCGAACAGGATGCCATTCTCAACAAGTTTAAAGTGTAAATGCTCTCGCCCTCCCAATTGGGAGGGCTTTTTTATTCCGCCACCAGCATCAAACTTTCTTCTCCGGGTACTTTGAGGTTTAGCGTCCCCTTCTGAGCTTGATGTTTCTCACAGGAAAGCAAATCTAACCATTCACCACTTACTGCTATTTGTACTTTCTGCGAACGTTTCGATTTATTAATCACCACTATGCCTTGCTCCCCTCGTGAGAACACTAAAAGATCATCAGATGCCTCGATCAACCGCATCGTTTTACCATGCATCAAGTTATAAAAACGAATTCGGGCAGTCATTCGCTCATCATTCCAAGCGTCTACCCAGCGTGGTTTACCATCAACTCCTTTCAAACCACTGGTATCAAGATCGGTATAAACCAACGGGACACCACCATCTCTGCCCAAGATGTAGCTGTATGCCAGCCATTCTGTTTTGTCTGACATCACTAAATTAGCAAACACATCGTTGTTAGGTATGTCATGTGTAATCGCAAAAGTAATCGCTCGATTCTCAGACAGTGCTTGGCCAAAACAATAAGGGTTAACCAAGCTCTTGAGACTTCCTTTAGCTTCAAATGCATCAAACATAGTCTGGAATAGAGGAAAATCATACGCACCCAAACGTGTTTGAGCCAAAAACGGCTCGAGAAAAATGTCATACTCGGGCTTTGTAGCTCCACCGTCTGTAATAATTTCGCCAAAGATATGAATACCTTCACAGATATCTTCACTCCAAACCTGCTGCAAATGATCTAGTGTCATGTGCTTGGCCGCATCGATTCGAAACCCTTTGACACCCAGTTCTTTTAGCGCCTTAAGATAATGTTGTTGTTGTTCAACGACACGTTGATGCACTCGCAGAGTTGGCAATCCCGGATCCGTTGGGCCACCGGTAATGCGACCATTTTGCACCTGCCACTTGTCTTGCCAATCTTCAATACCGAACGCTTCAACAAAATCATCTTCAATAAATAAAGGTTTGCTCAGATCGCCGAATAGTTTTATCTCTTCGTAGTAGTCAGAATCGCTTTGGTAGGACTCCATAACCTCTTTCGCCGGATATTGTAGATCTAATCGTTGATGAGATTCGTTCGCCATGTGGTTAAACACCATATCCGCATACACATAGATAGAGCGCTGATTCAGGACGTCGACCATGTTTGTAAAGTCTTGTGTGTTGCCTAACTGGTTATCAATTACGCGATAATCTTGTGGCTGATAACGCTGCCACCACTTTGTACCTTGTGCTAGTTTTAGAGACTTCATTGGGGGGGAAACCAGCACAGATTTATAACCCGCCGCAACGATCTCATCAGCGCGTTGAGCCACTAATGCATACGGCCAGTCGAAGGCATGAAGAATGACGTTGGCTGTCTTAAAAGCGGTCATGTCATGTTCCTTAAATTCAATTTTCATGATCATCTGCTCATCCACAGATGAAGAGTTGAAACAATTATAATAACCTAAGACTTTTTTTCTTCCCCCCTAACAAGCGGAATGGGTGTAGTAGTTCTAAGGCGTAGAATTTGAACTATTTATAAATTTCATTATCTTCACTCGCTATAATGAAATATGAAGCAAGAAAAAGGCGTCAATCATGAAGAGTGTCCGCATAGACATAGTGTCAGATCTCGTTTGCCCGTGGTGTATCATAGGATACAAACGACTGGAGCAAGCTTTGATGACGCTATCAGACAGTATTGAGGCTGAAATACATTGGCACCCATTCGAATTAAACCCGGCAATGAAGCCAGAAGGCCAGAACCTGCGTGAACACTTAGCGGACAAATACGGCACGTCACTAGAAGCAAGTATATCGGCTCGTCAAACTATTGCCTCGCTAGGTGAAGAACTCGGTTTTGAATTTAATTTCACCGATGAGATGCGCATCTACAACACACGTAAAGCCCACCAGCTTCTATTGTGGTCACAATCGCAGGATTTGCAGCTGGATCTCGAAATAGCCATGTTCCACGCCTATTTTACCGATGGTAAAGATGTCAGTGACGAGAAGGTTTTACTCGATATAGCGCAGTCATTTGGACTCGATCGAGAAACCTGTCAGGCCGTTCTGGAAGACAGCAGTTGGGAAGAGACGGTCGCCTCCACGGAACAACAGTGGCTAGAAGCTGGGATCAATGCGGTGCCTGCTATCATTATTGACCGCAAGCACCTGATTTCTGGCGCTCAGAGTAGTGATATTTTGGTTGAAGCGCTAAGAGAAATTACTCATCAACAGAGCGATATAGACTAAAAACTAGCTGTGTTGGCGAATCTTACCAATAACCCCCCAAGCCAGCACAATCAGCACGCCAGCGACAACGCCAATTAGACCGTTTAGTATCGATGGAAACAAGGCTTTCGCCAATGTTAGGTTGGGTAGATTTAGTAAAATCGGCTCAATCCAGTGGTGAATAGCTGGAACATTGTGTACCACGATACCACCACCGACTAAAAACATGGCCGCTGTACCTACGACCGCAAGAAACTTCATTAACTTTGGTGCAAACACGATTAAACCTTTGCCAATTGAGGCCCTGATGCCCTGACCTTTTGAAATACGATTGAGGTAAAAACCGAGATCATCCAACTTAACGATGGCAGCCACTAGACCATAAACACCGATTGTCATTAACACCGCAATCAGGCTAACAACGATAATTTGCGTCAACATTGAGTGACCTTGAACGGTACCGAGCGCAATCACAATGATTTCAGCGGATAAGATAAAGTCGGTGCGAATTGCACCAGCCACTTTCCTCTTCTCATAATCCTCGATGGAGCCTGTTGGTTCCTCCTCTTCAGCTTCCGTTTCTTCACCTGAGTGAAACAACTTCTCCACTAGCTTTTCAGCACCTTCAAAACATAAGAACAATCCACCGAGCAACAACAAAGGCATGATCAACCACGGAGCGAGCGAACTCATTAATAATGCCGCAGGCACCAAAATCAACTTGTTGCGAAAAGAGCCTTTAGCAACACTCCATACGATAGGGATTTCACGTTCCGCCGCCACACCGGATACCTGCTGCGCATTAAGCGCTAAATCGTCGCCCAGCACACCAGCGGTTTTCTTTGCTGCTACTTTGGACATCAAAGCGACATCATCCAACACCGTAGCGATGTCATCTAACAGGGTTAATAGACTCGCACCCGCCATTTGTTTTCTCTTTGAAATACGACATGTAACCAAATGTAACACCACCTCAAAAGAACTTAAACAGAATTCTCGTCAGTAATGGGTCAATAACAATCGGCTGGATATTGGTTCAACTTATATTGATTGCTTCCCCAAAATGGGCGTTTTATGCTGTGGCCCACATTCCATAACAAACATAGGCAAAGTGATGCACTGTTCTTACCCTATTGGAACACCCGGTCAAAAGTGGCAAGACGCAGAGCGACTGGCTTGGCGTGAACAAACCACCATCAAACGTGAATACCATCAAGAGGTGGTTCCAAAGATTTTAGCCCTACAAGCAAGGTTCGATATCGAACAATATGGTGCGCTATCCTACGATCCACACCGCTACCCACTTTTTTGCATTAAAAGCAGTAATTGGAACAGCGCAAAACCCGTTGTTCTGATCACAGGAGGCGTTCATGGCTACGAGACCAGCGGCGTTCATGGTGCACTCAAATTTGCTGACACTCAGATGGAAAAATACGCTGAACACTTCAATATCATCGTCGCTCCATGTGTCAGCCCATGGGGTTACGAGACCATCAATCGCTGGAACCCATTAGCGATTGACCCAAACCGCTCTTTCTATGACAACAGCCCTGCAGAAGAATCCGCCAACCTAAGAGCGCTTGTGGCATCAATAGGGCAAGAGGTATCGGTTCACATTGATTTGCATGAAACGACAGACACAGATGAAACCGAATTCAGGCCGGCTCTGGCTGCCCGTGATGGCATTGAATATATCGAAGGTATGATTCCTGATGGCTTCTACACCGTGGGTGATACGGAAAACCCTCAACCTGAGTTTCAGGCCGCGGTGATTGAGTCAGTTAGAAAAGTCACTCACATTGCTCCCGCAGATGAAAAAGGCGAAATCATCGGCTCGGCCGTGGTACAGCATGGCGTCATCAACTACCCGATGGTGAAGCTTGGCCTGTGTGGTGGTGTAACCAACTGCACTTACGGCACCACGACCGAAGTCTACCCTGATAGTCCTAAAGTAACCGATGAAGAGTGCAACGATGCTCAGGTTGCAGCGATCGTAGGCGGTTTGGATTTCGTCATCAAAACGCTATAACAACTTACTTTTGTACTGCTCCGGGGTGTGCCCGGAGTATTTCTTAAACATTGCGATAAATGGACTGGCTTGATTGTAGCCTAACGTCAAAGCGACTTCTTTGACTGAATGCCCCTTTCTCAGCAAGTCCATTGAGTATAAATAGCGTACTCTCAGCCTCCACTCGGTAAAACTCATCCCTAGCTCAGACTGACAATGTCTCGCCAGAGTACGTTCGGTGGTATGCACTTTCTCGGCCCACTCAGACAGACTGGTGTTATCGATCGGGTTTTCTTCTACTTCCGCCAATATTCTTGCTAGGTACTTATTGTCCGAAGATGGCAGAAAGTGATGCTGAGTATCTCGAGTCGCCAATTGATCTAACAAAACCTGTACTAAGCGTCTATCTGGCTCTGTCTGTGCAACGTTAATCCCTCTCTGACGAAAATCATCGATGATTGAGGAAACGATAGGTGTAATTTTGATCAAACTGGTACAGTCGGGAAAGTTCGTGGTCAGATCTTGTTCAACGTTCAACGAACAATATGATAGCGGTTTACGATTGTAGCTGGTGTGCATAACCCCAGCTGGCACCCAGATAGCGAGATGCGGCGGCGCAAGAAATCGAGTACCTTCCGCCTCCATTTCCAAAATACCACCACTAATGAGCTGAACTTGGCCCCACGGATGACTATGCATTCTCGTTTCCGTGTTCGACAGGAACGCTTCAAAATTCATAAACACATCTGATGGTGCCTTATCAATTGATAAGGAAGGGTGAAGGTGTCTGACTGGTTTTCTCAACATTGTCTTCCTGTCGCGCTCGATGTCTTTTAAGAGATATCTACAATCATACAGACCTGTCAAACTCACTACCACTGTTCACTTTGAGATTGAGATCACATGGTCTACTTACTTCCAATTTTTACTGTCTTTATCTGGGGAGGCAATGCCATCATCAATAAAATGGCCGCTTCAGTAATTGAACCCAGTGCGATGAGCTTCTTTCGCTGGTTTTTTGCCATGTTGGTACTCACCCCTTTCTGCTTACCTCAAGTCATCAAACAGTGGACTGTAATCAAGCCTCACTTGAACAAACTTGCCTTCCTCGCTTTACTTGGCATGGTATTAAATCAATCTCTGGGGTACTACGCGGGCGTAACCACCACAGCTTCCAACATGGCATTAATCACCTCACTGGTCCCACTCTTTAGCGTATTTATGAGCCTACCGCTGCTTGGCAAAAGTATCTCTCCGCTCAGTATTATCGGTGGCATTATCTCTCTTGCTGGTCTCTCTTTCATGCTAGGACAAGGAGATATGGTTTTCTTCCTCCACCAAAGTGTCACTGAGGGCGACGCCCTGATGGTGGTAGCCGCCATTTGCTACGCCTCCTATTGCGTTCTAATAAAGCGCTGGAGAATGCCATTGTCTAACTGGGTTCTCATCTACATACAAGGGGTATTTGCTGTACTTATGCTTGTGCCACTTTGGCTGTCGAGCGAGCATTTAGCCCCCACTTCGGATTCCATTCCTCTGATTGCTTATGCGTCTATCGCAGCATCTATTCTTGCTCCTTGGATGTGGGTTAAAGCAATTAATGCTATAGGAGCAGATTCAAGTGCAATGTTTATGAACTTACTCCCTGTGGTTACAGTGACACTTGCAGCAACTTTACTGGAAGAAAATATTGCGAGCTATCATGTTATGGGCGGAATTATGGTGATTTCAGGTGTCATACTTTCACAAATAAAACGAGAGCAGAGCTTAAAAAATGCTAAACAAATGTAGTCTACTGGTCTCAAGGGACTAGAGGCTGATATCAACCAATATCAATATAATACTGAACGGTTTTGTAAAGGCCTATCCTGAACCAAAGTTACGTTGCCGCAAGCTGATGAAATAGATCGAGGCTTTCCATTTGTCGCTTCGAGTCGATAAAACTCAGTACATTACTGAAAATAGGGTTCAAAACCACGCGCCAGACGCGCCAGTATATGTTCGTTGATGTGAACATTTTCTTAAAACGAACGTAAATCAGACAGTTTCGCTCACAAATTATTGCTTTGCCGTCTGCAAACCGTAGAATTACTCTATTCCAACAGACAAGGACATTGTTAGTGAAAGCCATTAAGCGGCACCAGGAAATCATCGAGCTGGTGCAAACTCAGGGTTTTGTTAGTACAGATGAATTAGTCGAACGCTTTGACGTAAGTCCACAGACCATCCGACGTGATCTCAATGAGCTCGCTGATGAAAACAAGATTCGCAGAAATCATGGCGGAGCCACCATTGCATCCAGCTCAGAAAACTCGTCTTATCAAACTCGACAAATTTCCTATCAAAAGGAAAAAGGCCAAATTGCTTTAGAGCTAGTGAAACATATTCCTGACGGTGCAACTTTGTTTATTGATATTGGGACCACCCCAGAAGCGGTTGCACGAGCCCTGCTCGGAAAACACCAGAATCTGCGTATCGTAACCAACAACATCAACGTCGCAACAATTCTAATGTCTAAACCTGACTTTAAAGTCATTCTTGCTGGTGGTGAAGTCCGCGGCAAAGACGGGGGGGTAACTGGTGAAGCAACACTAGACTTTATTTCTCAGTTCCGCCTTGATTTTGGTATTCTCGGCATTTCAGGCATTGACTATGACGGCTCATTACTCGACTTCGACTATCATGAGGTTCGCGTCAAAAGAGCAATAATTGAGAACAGTCGTTCAGTTCTTCTCGGTGTGGACAATAGTAAATTTGGTCGCAATGCCATGGTCAAGCTTGGCACTATCGCCGACGTAGATCTCATCATCACAGATAGAAGACCCCCGAAAGAAATCGAGTCATACGCAAAAGATAATGACACCGTCCTTCAGGTTGTAAAATGATACAAGGCGCTAAATGCGCCTTTTATTATATTTTCGCTGCTTTAATGTTCAAAAATGCCACACTCTCACTTCGAACGTAATAAAAACATTACATAACCAGAATGTAATTTGTTATAAGTAGAAAAAAGCGACGTTATTGGCAATAAATGAAAGAAATTCTACGTCTGATCGATGACTATCAAACCATTGATTCTATTGACTCAATGCAAGAGTTGCTGGCGCGGTTGAACACGATTGTTAACAGTGAGTACTTTGTGCTGGGTGTGTCCTTTGAACCGCATATCAAAAATGGTCGATTTATTGTCGTAGACAACTTTCCCAATCCATGTCGAGAAGACGCCTTCAGTCTAGGGCTAATGTATGTTGACGTAATCAGTAAATTTGGTGCTTCAAATTCTATGCCCAGCGTTTGGCAATCTGCTAAGCAAATTGATACTCATTGTGAAGAATTCTACTCGTTATCACATGTCAACAAAATAGAACAAGGTATCAGCATTCCCATTCACGGATTGAATGGCGAAGTCGGCATGCTCAGCTTCGCTACTTCCGACGTCATAAGCTACCCGACCAACACTGATGTGTTGCTGTTCACTCAATTGATTGTTCCTCTAATTGTTCAGAATCTATGTCATCTAGCTAAAGCTTCTCAAGCCGAAAGCACCAAGACGATACTCACCAATCGGGAAATAGAGTGTCTGACTTGGGCAGCCGATGGAAAAAGTGCATTAGAAATAGCGGGGATTGTTAACTGTACTGAGAGAACCGTAAAGTTCCACCTCAGCAACGCTTGCAAAAAGCTCGGTGCGACCAATCGCTGCCAAGCGGTAACGCGAGCTTTGCTTGGTGGGCATATTAAACCGTACCAGTAAGGGAAAGTAGCCAATCCCACTTTAGTAACAAATAATCAAAGTTAGTTTGATTAGTTATTAGTATATTTTTTGCTTTAATATACTATTTCTTATCAAATTTAATACAAAACCTGTCCGATCGTACAGTTACGTCATCCTATTGTTTTTAATATCATTATTTCACTGAGTTACGACACGTCAGTTGGCTCAGACTGATGAATACACCCTAAATATAAATTAAACAAAGTATTCACACTAAAAAAAGCCTCGGACCATTGGTTCGGGGCTTTTTACCAATAAGCTTCAAAAGTTAACTCACCACATCAATATCTGTTTCAGGAATACAGCAGCAAGCAAGAGCAACGCCCATATTTATTTCGTGATCTTGCAATCCGGGCACATCCGGTTGGTGGACTTTTCCCGATTCAATCGTCACTCTACATGCACCACACAAACCAGCACGACAGCTATGTGCAATTGGAATACCTGCATCCTCCGCCTGTTCCAGTAAAGGCTGCTGGTTATTGCCGACAAAAGGCTGACCGTTAACACTAATCTGAACCTGTTTAAAAGGTTGTGTAGTGGTTCGTGAAACACTAAACGCTTCTTGATGGTAATACTCTTCTGGCAGCCCTTTTTTCAACAGAAGGTTTTTGGCTTTCTGCATAAAACCATCAGGACCACATACAAACACCTGACGCTGTTCAAGGTTTTCAATCTGCTTTAAGTGAGCGGTCGTTAAGCGACCTTTTAAACCAAACCAGTCAAGAGGAGGCTGAGACAGCGAAATCAACACTCTCAAACTAGGGTGTTTACGTTTATAGCGATCCAACTCTTCTTTACATGGGATATCTTCAACACTACGGCATTGATGATAAAAGATGACATCATCCGCTTGGTCATGATCAGATAAGTATCTCAGCATGGACAACATTGGCGTCACACCGCTTCCCGCAGATAAAAGTAAAATAGGTTGATCGTGTTTATTTCCAAGATGGAAACTGCCATCGGGGTTTTCACAAGCTAACGTATCACCGACTTTCAGGTTGTCGTTAAGCCAATTAGATACTTGCCCACCGTCAATACGCTTGACAGAAATGGCTAACCGGCTAGGCCTTGAAGGACTGGAAGAAAGCGTATAACGACGTGCAAATTTTTCACCATCAATATCAACTGAAATCGGTAAATGCTGGCCGGGTTGATACGCTGGAGCAGTACCATATTCTGGTTCTAACCAAAATGTGACAAAGTCACGAGCAATTTCCTCGCGTTCTACGCATGTCATCGTCAATTGTTGCGGAGTGTTGTCTGGATAGAATTCTTTCTCTTTGTATTCGAGAATTTCAACAACATCTCCCTGACGAACCATACCTTCGTTCTTAGCGACTAGGTTTTGACCGAAGAAAACACCACCTCGCTCGTTGGCGCGAAACTGAGATAATGTATTAAGTGGCTCTTTACTGGCTCTAAATTCACCTTTATCGACGTCAACCGTTGTCAGGATGCAGCGTTCACAAGCTTTGACCGCTTCAAACTCTACCTCACCGATACGAATTCGTTTCCAGCTGTCTTCCTCAAATACTTGATTTGTAGATACGATTAAGTTTGCACGAAACTGGTCCATAGAGTGACGTTCAGGACTTCGACGGTTGAGTTCATCTAAAGATCCCTGACCAATTACCAGCATTGGGTAACCGTCGGCAAAGCTTACGTTGTGCCCAACTTTTTCTCGCACTCGGTTTGATTGCTCGCCTGAAAACAACAACTCGACTCTCTGTTGTAATACTTCACTAAACCAATCGTCCGCCTCGTCCGTTGTAGTATAAGCAGTGAAGTTATCTTTCCATACCTGAGCAGGAGCTTCCTGCATTTTGAAATCTGAGTACCTTAGGCGAAGTGGCGATTTGCCATCCGCGACAAAAATTAAGCCATCTGGCGTTATGCTAGATTGGACTTTAACCATCTGTGGATACTTGCGAGCTGTCACCATGGAGCCATCGGACAAAGCAAGCATGAAACGGCGGTCAAACATCAGGCCTTGCTTCTCTACCCACGAAGAGGATTGTGTAATCCCACCTAATGATTTCACTGGATACACGTTTATCTGAGAAAGAGTTGGAGCTGGCATTGCGATTCCTGAACTTCGTTGTTTACTGAGATTATACCCGACTCTTTAGCGAGATGTTTCATGAAGATACCCATTGAGAGCAGAAAATTTACTGCTTGATATCATTCAATCTGCGATTATCTCAAGTATGGTAATTGCAACATTGTTGTTTTGTATATCGAAATGTAAGCCCGCACTGTTTCTGAATTCACGACTTACCCTTTTCTTCCTCAATAAGGCGTATGAGATAAAAAACAGATGCATTAACCAGCGCTTTGCTCTATCATCCTGTCGCCTAAGCGTAAGCGTTTGCCTTCACAGTTTTTCGTTGATGCTTAGGCTCCAATCAGACAACTCAAATTATGGTGGGAGCAATAATGACAACACTTACGATCACTCGTCCCGACGACTGGCACGTTCACTTACGCGATGGTGATGTTCTAACAGATACCGTCCGCGACATTAGCCGCTACAATGGTCGAGCGCTAATCATGCCAAACACAGTCCCACCAGTTACCGACACTGAAATGGCACTCGCTTATCGTGAGCGCATCATGGCAGAAAAGCCAAGCGAACAATTTGAGCCCTTGATGGCACTGTATCTGACAGATAACACATCACCCGATGAAATTCGCAAGGCCAAAGCATCAGGTAAAGTGGTTGCGGCGAAGCTCTATCCTGCAGGTGCAACAACCAACTCAGATTCAGGTGTGACGTCTGCTTCAAACATCTATCATGTGCTTGAAGCAATGCAAGAAGTTGGCATGCTGCTTCTGGTCCATGGGGAAGTCACTACCCATGATGTCGATATTTTTGACCGTGAGAAAGAGTTTCTCGATACCGTTTTGGCTCCCATCGTCAACGACTTCCCGGAATTGAAGATCGTCCTTGAACACATCACAACAGCGGATGCGGCAGCTTTCGTCAAAAACGCCAATGATAATGTTGCAGCCACCATCACGGCTCACCACCTTATGTATAACCGCAACCACATGTTGGTCGGTGGAATAAAACCTCACTTCTACTGTCTACCGATTCTTAAGCGCAACACCCACCAAAAAGCACTGATTGAAGCAGCAACCAGCGGTAACAAAAAGTTTTTTCTAGGTACAGATTCCGCTCCCCATGCTAAGGGTATGAAGGAAGCAGCATGTGGTTGTGCAGGTTCATACACCGCTCACGCCGCGCTAGAGCTTTATGCAGAAGTTTTTGAACTCGAGGGTAAGCTAGATAATCTTGAAGCATTTGCGAGCCACAATGGCCCTGACTTCTATGGCCTACCACGTAACTCAGATACCGTGACGCTCACTAAAGAAGAGTGGGCAGTGGCGGAGTCGATGCCCTTTGGTCAGGATATTGTCGTACCCATTCGTGCAGGTGAGACCATCGACTGGTCAGTAAAATAGCATAATCATACGTGAATGAGGCCACCAATAGGTGGCCTTTTTTGTTGCTGTACTAGTCTGCTGACGTTTCCATTTTCTGACGGAAAACAAACCAATCAATCACACCAAAGAGAACAATAGTCACCGCTGCTAGCGGGAAAAAGATGGCAACCATAGCGAGTGTAACCGCCCCTACCTTCCAGATACCATCACTTTCAAAGCGAGGCGGTATACCGACTCGAGTCTTGCCTGACGGCCTTCTGACCCACCACATCACAATACCAGTGATGGAAATAGCGATGAACGACACACAAAACACAACATTGAGTATCTTGTTAACCACACTGACATCCCCTTGGTGCAAAGACACGCCTGCGGCCATAAATTTAGCGAACAGACTGTAGTCTTCCCATGTCACATCCACTAACACTTCACCTGTGTACTGGTCTATATGAGTGGTTTTGTCTTTTCTCGGATCGCTAATGTCACCCGCCATAGAATTCGCTGCTAGCGTATAAACACCCGTTTCAGACTGAGGTAAAAAGAGCTTAAACTGATTAAAACCAAGGTGTTGTGCTTGCTCAACTATTGAATCTATACCAATGCTCTGACGGGCATCATACAAGTTAGGTTCATGATACGTGTGACCATCACTTCCATGTACATGCCCCGTAGATTCAGGTAACGGAGCCTGTTCTAGGCTCCATGGCATTTCTTTCTCACTACCATGGTTGAGATCAGCGTGGGTCAGTTGCGACTCAGGCTTATCACCCCAAGTGTAGTAAGTGGGAAACGTATTCCATGCCTGAACCAGCTTGCTGCCCCAAACACCAGCCCAAGCCAAACCTGAAATGATAAAAAACAGCAACACAACGGACAACATACCACCCAAGTTAGCATGCAAGTCCCGCATCAAAATACGTATACCCGATGTAAGCCGCAGTCTCAGAAATCCGGCTCTGCTTGCATTGTCTCTCGGTAACCACAAATAAATGCCCGTCACCAAAAGTAAGATACTCAAGCTAGCAGAGATTTCGATTAAGTAATCCCCCCATTGACCAATGAGTAAAGTTCCGTGGATTTCGTTCGCAAGCTGATACCAACTGTCACTGCGATCTATTTCACCTAATACCTGACCACTATAGGGATTCACAGTGACAAACACCGAAACTCCATCTTCGAGACGCACACTGAACTTGTTAACCAAGTTCGCCTTAGCGGCAGGAATATACTGGGTCACCTGCCCAGAAGGGTAACTGGCTTGGACGTTCTCTAGTTGATGCGAGACCGGAACTTTTGAAGTTTCCGGCATGACGATCATTTGATCTCGGTATCGGGCTTGTTCGATGTCATCATCAAACAACATTACAAGTCCTGTCAGGCTGAGCATCAACATAAAAGGGATAACATAAAGACCAGCATAGAAGTGCCAGCGCCATGTTATGAAATAGCGTGATTTGATTCGAGTTTTGTCTGAAGATAGACGTGAAGATTCCTTAGGCGAAGTCTGAGTTTGACTACCCAACATTACAATTTCCTTTTTATTGCGCGCAGCAGAACCCTTCGGATTCAATCCGAATTGAACATTCAATGGTGTTTGCTGAACGTAGACTTTACAGTGAGGCACTATGCCTTATTTAATAATTTTATTTTTACATCAAACAATAGACAAAGGCGGCGCACGCGGGAGTGCGAGCTGATAGCGAACGCTTAGAGCCAAAAAAGCATAGGCTTCATCACTCACATACGACTGTCGTGTAAAGTAAAGTGGTGTTGGAAGTGAATCCTGGTGGAAAGAAGAAAAGTGACTGAATGGACAAGGCTTACCGTGCTGAGTTTCCGGCTTACCTTCTTCGACCTGAACCAGTTCGAAACCATTGATGGTACATAAGGTAGCCCAAACTCCGGCGTTGGAGCCGTGCGCATTTATGACCGGCATCAGAGAAACGAGCAGCCAACTCAGGGCACTCGCCAATAACATCATCCGGTTAAAATTCGTTGCGCGTAACATGATCACTCTCGATTTATTAGCTGTCACTATATAACGTGAAGTTAACAAACTCAGCCATTTACGCCGCAAAATATAAGCTTAGTCATAACTTTTCGATAAAAGGAACAATAACTAACCGAAACGCATTCAGCAAATCATGTGACGTTATTCACGAAACACTCACTAGCTAGTTCGATCTAGGAAATATTCCTAACTCACCTAAGAGCATCTCTCAAGCCACAACGTATCACGGTGAATACACTTAGCGCCATCGATTTAACTCTGATTGTCCATCAGCTAAGTCAACCAAATTTATTATTTGCTTCGCCCAAAGGGCTAAGCTGGGCTCTAAGGATTCACTATGTTGAAATTTCTAGAACAAGTGCGTAAACCGACATTGGACTTGCCAGTCGAAGTACGCCGCAAAATGTGGTTTAAACCCTTCTTGCAATCTTACCTTGTCGTATTCATTGGCTACATGACCATGTACCTGATCCGCAAGAACTTTAATATTGCACAGAACGATATGATCTCCACTTATGGCCTGTCAATGACAGAGCTTGGCTTGATCGGTCTTGGCTTCTCGATTACTTATGGCATAGGCAAGACTGTGGTGTCTTATTATGCTGATGGCAAAAACACCAAACAGTTTCTGCCTTTCATGCTCATCCTCTCTGGCTTGGCTATGCTGGGTTTCAGTATGAGCATGGGTGGTGGTAGTATCAGCCTTTTCCTAATGGTCGCATTCTATGCTTTGAGTGGTTTCTTCCAGAGTACCGGTGGCCCTTCTAGCTATTCCACTATCACCAAGTGGACACCTCGCAACAAACGCGGTTCATACCTTGGCCTGTGGAACATGTCTCACAACGTTGGCGGTGCGGGCGCTGCAGGTGTTGCTCTATTCGGGGCGAATTACCTATTCGATGGTCACGTGATCGGCATGTTCATCTTCCCATCTATCATCGCGCTGATTGTTGGTTTTATCGGTATGCGCTTTGGTAACGATTCTCCAGAAGCCTATGGTTTGGGTAAAGTAGAAGAGTTGTTCGATGAGGTTGTCAGCGAAGAGGACAACGCCGCAGAAGAGCAGCAAATGTCGAAGCGAGAAATCTTTGTTGAATATGTCCTGAAAAACAAAGTGATCTGGCTGCTGTGTTTCGCCAACATTTTCCTTTATATCGTGCGCATTGGTATCGACCAATGGTCAACGGTTTATGCATACCAAGAGCTTGGTCTATCGAAAGAAACAGCAATTTCTGGTTTCACCCTATTCGAAGTAGGCGCCCTAGTTGGTACATTAATGTGGGGTTACTTGTCAGACTTAGCTAACGGTCGCCGTGCCCTGGTTGCTTGTGTATCACTAGGTTTGATTATCGTATCACTTGAGTTCTACCAACACGCCACCAGTGAGTTCATGTACCTCGCTTCACTATTTGTATTAGGCTTTCTCGTTTTTGGTCCTCAATTACTGATAGGTGTAGCAGCTGTTGGCTTTGTACCGAAGAAAGCAATCAGTGTCGCTGACGGCGTTAAAGGGACGTTTGCGTATCTTATCGGCGATAGTTTCGCGAAACTTGGACTGGGTATGATTGCAGATGGTACACCTATTTTTGGTCTGACAGGTTGGCAAGGTACTTTTGCTGCTCTGGATACTTCTGCAGCTATCTGTATCGGCTTACTTGCTTTCGTAGCGATAGCTGAAGAGAAGAAAATTCGTAAAGCTAAAAAGCAGCTCGCTCAAGTCAACGCTTAATACCCCCCTTAGCGCTATCTAATACTCTCTGCTTTGCCTGATTCAGAGAGATATAGATAGCGCTTTTTTAGTTCCAAACGCTATTTGCCTATTGGCAAACTTAACGGTAACTTACCCCTGATTCTACCTTGCTTGGATAATTGCCATGATAAATGTTGCTCTCGTTGATGATCACATCATCGTTCGATCCGGTTTTTCCCAGCTGCTAAGCTTGGAAAGTGACATTAACATCGTGGGGGAATTCAGTTCTGTGTCCGATGCCAAACAAGGCTTGCCCGGCAGTGACGCTCATGTGTGCATTGTCGATATTTCTATGCCAGATGAAAGTGGCCTCACTCTACTGGAGTCTATCCCTTCGGGGATCGCCTGCGTGATGCTAAGTGTCCATGACTCTCCTGCAATGGTAGAAAAAGCACTGGAAGCAGGGGCTCTTGGTTATTTAACGAAAAGATGCAACCCCGACGAGCTGGTTCAAGCGGTGCGAACAGCGGCCACTGGCGGCTGTTATTTAACACCAGAAATCGCATTGAAATTAGCCTCGCCTAAAGCAACAACCGCTACATTGAGCCAGCTAACCAAACGAGAAAAGCAAGTCTGTGAATTGCTCGCAGCGGGTATGGATGTCAAGCTAGTAGCCAATCAACTCGGCTTGAGCCATAAGACGGTTCATGTCCATCGCGCCAACGCTATGGATAAACTCGCGGTCAAAAACAACGTTGAACTGGCTAAGCTGTTCAGTCAGGAAATTCCGCTCTGATGCGTAACTATCTAATCACTTCTGCTTGTGCTTGGTTTATCACCCTATGTAGCTGGTTTTGTCTTTGGGTCATTTCCTATTACTTTGTCAATGACGCCGAGTTGGCGATACTCTTTTTTCCCTTCGCTCTTAGACTGGGCGTAACATTACACACCGCCAAAAAACACTGGCCCGCGATTTACACGGCAGAATGGCTACTCACTGTCTGCCTCGCGTTACTATTGGAGCAACCTCAATGGCTCACCGTGATAGCTGCCAGTATGGCCAGCATTCCCGTTACAGCATTGGCTATGCGTTTCAACTATGGTAGCCAATCTCAGCGCTTAATAGTGCAAGCCTCTGCAATCATATTGACGTCATTGATCAACGTTGTAGCCGTAAGTAACCACGCAGACCCACTGAGCTTAGTATGGTTGGTCAGTATCACGGGTGGACTTATGCTAGTACCAACGTGTTACCTTGTCTGGAACTACTTGTTTCAGAGTACCTGGCTACCACTCACTTCCAACGTAATCACTCAACCAATTCAGTTCAAGATCAAGCCGATTATTCTGTTTGTCGCTCTATTCTCTGTCAGCATAGCCATGCAAATTGGGCTTCCCGACGAATTGCGCCGCTTTGCGCCATTCTGCCTGGCTATTCCAATTGTTCTGCTCGCTTATCGCTACGGCTGGCAAGGCGCTATGCTTGGTACGCTGCTTAATAGTATTGCTTTGATCGCAGCACGCAGTGGGGTTTCTCAAATTGAAATCACCGACCTTCTGCTGTCCATTACCGCGCAGACCCTAACAGGGATATTGCTCGGTATGGCCGTTCAACGTCAGCGAGATCTAAACCAAAAGTTACGCTTCGAGCTAAGCCGCAACCAAAACTTGTCACGTCAATTGGTGAAAGCCGAGGAATCCGTCCGTCAAGAAGTCGCACGCGAGCTACACGACGAAATTGGACAGAATATTACAGCCATCCGCACTCAAGCTAGCATCATTAAGCGCGTTGAAAACTCAGAGATGAGCGCTAACTGCGCCACCACTATCGAATCTCTATCGCTGAACGTTTATGACACGACCAAAGGGCTCTTGACTCGGCTCAGGCCCAAAGCACTAGACGACCTTGACCTGATCGACGCACTTAAGCAGTTGGTTCGTGAAATGGAATTTGAGCAGCAAGGCGTTGATGTCACATTCCAGCTGCAAGGCAAGGATGTATCAGCGCTTAGCGATGCGACCAGCGCCACTTTGTATCGAATATGTCAAGAAGCCCTCAACAATGCGAAAAAGTACGCTCAGGCAAGCTGTTTAGAAATAGATATCAAGCTGGGTGAGAACGTCGAACTGAACATCCAAGATAACGGCATTGGATTCAAACTGCAGGACAGCCAAAAAGGCTTTGGCTTAAAAGGTATGCAAGAGCGAGTGCAAGCACTCGGTGGCAGGTTTAATATTCGCAGCTATAGCCAGCATGAGTCAGAACAACATGGGACTGCTATCCATGTCGAGCTACCAGGGATTTGAGGTTTAGCATATGTCCGATTTTATCGATGCACCTAATCGCAGTTCCCAAGAGGTAAACTCAACTTACCATTACTGGCGACTGCACATCATGGTCGGCATGTATCTCGGCTATGCTGGTTTTTACTTTACCCGTAAGACATTTAATTACGCCACGCCCGCTTTGATCACAGACCTAGGCTTAGACAAAGGTGACATAGGTTTAATGGGCACCTTCTTCTATTTGACCTACGGTTTATCTAAGTTTATTTCCGGAATCGTCTCGGATCGCTCCAATCCTCGCTATTTCATGGGACTTGGTTTAATTGCAACTGGCATCATTAACATTATGTTCGGTTTATCCAGTTCACTCTACGCACTTTTCACACTTTGGGTTCTGAATGCTTGGTTTCAGGGTTGGGGGTGGCCTTCCTGTTCAAAGCTGCTGACTACATGGTATTCACGCTCAGAACGTGGTTTCTTTTGGGCAATCTGGAATACCGCTCATAACGTTGGTGGCGCGTTAATCCCTCTTGTGGTCAGTTACATGGTCCTGCATTACAGCTGGCGAGAAGGTTTTATTGTCCCAGGGGTGATTGGTGTCATCATCGGACTTTTCCTTTGTTGGAGACTCAGAGACAAACCTATCACCATGGGGTTACCCACCATAGGTCGATGGAAAAACGACAAGCTGGAGCTGGCACAAGAGAACGATGGTATTGGCCTCAAATCTCACCAAATATTGCGTACCTACGTCCTGAACAACAAATACATTTGGTTGCTGGCGTTTAGCTATGTGCTGGTTTACATCGTACGAACAGCGGTGAATGATTGGGGTAACCTTTACCTTACTGAACAACATAACTTCGATTTGATCAACGCAAATGCTGCTTTGTCCTTGTTTGAAATCGGCGGTTTTATCGGCTCTCTGGTGGCTGGCTGGGGCTCAGACAAGTTATTCGGTGGAAATCGTGGCCCGATGAACCTAATTTTTGCGATGGGAGTCTTTTTGTCAGTCGCCGCTTTGTGGCTAATGCCAGTGACTAATTTTGCGTTTCAAGCAGCAGGCTTTTTTGTGATTGGATTCTTTGTATTTGGTCCCCAAATGCTGATTGGTATGGCTGCGGCAGAATGTTCGCACAAAGACTCAGCAGGTGCTGCAACAGGCTTCGTTGGGCTATTTGCTTATATGGGAGCCGCACTGGCCGGATACCCAATGGCCATGATAATGGAACAATTTCACTGGACTGGTTTCTTCGTCACCATCTCGATCTGTGCTGCCGTTATCGGACTGTTACTCCTACCTTTCTTACAGGCACAATTTGGTAACAGTCCAAATAAAACATTAAGTTAGCCGAATAACTTACTCCAGATACTTGGGTTGCGTTTATCGTGATATTCAATGCGAAGATCATCGACCTCACGAAGGGATTCCTTCGCTGACGTCATATCACCCGCATCCAATTCAGCTTCTATCTGCTCCAAAGCACCTGAAAGCTTATTAAAACCTTCAAGATAGGTATCAAACTTTTCTGGTGGGTAATCTCCACGCTTCGATTGTTCAACGAGGTTTGACAGGTTAGACACTGCTGCTTTCATGTCCGTAATTTCAGTCGCGTCAGCAGCGTGTTTAAATTCAACTTTCATTTGCTTCATTGTTGCCTTCAGATCGAAATCTGACGCAAAGGCCTGTGCTGATACCATCAGTAACAGAGCCGGAATTAACTGTTTCATTGTCTTGTTCTTATCTTGAAATAGTAGAGATAAGTGTACTGAATTCACTCAACACACCTGAGATAGAAATTGTATCAACTTATAAATTGATGTACTCCTCGATAGGGACTCGACCACGCAGTTCAAGAAAATCAAGGAATTGACGAACAGAATACGTGATAACCTGAGCACTGTCGATGCCAACATCATCCATCAGCTTGGATACCAAACTAAGGTTACCGACCTCATGACAGAAATGTGCATCACTTCCTGTGGTAAAGTACACGCCCAATTCCTTGCCGATTTGTGCAATCTCATAGCAGCGTTCAACACTCCCCACCCTGCTATTACCTTTTAGTGTGGTGTTATTAATTTCGATGGCAACGTTATTATCTTTGGCACACGCAAGAACCGATTGATAGTCAAAATCGAAGTTTGGGTTGCCCAAGTGGCCCAGCGCATCGATTCGACCACTGCGTATGGTATTGATAAGCGCTTCAGTATGTTCTTTCTCACTCGCAGGACGAAATACTGCTTCATGGAAACTTGCGATTGCCCAATCAAGGTTTTTTTGTGACGAGGGATGAATATCCACTTCACCTTGAATGTTGAGTATATTGGATTCAATACCCCGAATCACAGCAACACCTTCAATAAATCGAGGCAAAACCCGTTGGTTTGAAAAAAACCAGTAATGCGGCGCACCGGGCATAGATTCTGCGTGATCAGTGGTACAAAACATCTCCAGACCGTTCATTTTTGCCAGCTTAGCATTCTCAATAAGCGTACTATAAGCATGGCCACTGGCATAAGTATGGGTATGAGTATCAACAACAAGCTTCATAAAGACAATTTACCTCAATTTCAACGTCGTCCAGCCATAATGTTAACCGTTTACGGATTCTGTTGCTCGCAGATTACTTTGATCATAGGCAACGCTTTCCCCCATCCAACATTAAACATGCTGACAAAATCTGGATGAGTTTCAATTGTCACTTTAAGCAAAACTGAGTTTTCCAGAGGGGTAATCTGATAGCTTTCTTTACTGCCTATCCACTTTTGTGCTGCATCACTATCTATGTCTTGAATATGTTCCGGATTAAAAATAGCAATATGATGATATTCAATCACTTTGTGCTTTTCTACCCGGTCAACAAGCGCCCTTGTTCCACCGAGTTCGGGATCAAAAAAAGCGATATGATTCCCTTCTAACCACTCACCTTCAAACTGAGACTGAGGTGAAAAGGCAGTTGCCCATTGTGAGTACAGTTCTGGTTCAGTGAGCACTTTCCAGATGATTCGTGGCGTTGACGCCACTTCGATCTGATAGTTTAAAGTCAACATCCTGTTTATTCCCTTTACGATACCTCTGATAATCATAGTCGATTCAATGGCCTATTCCTTTATAAATCCGCTAACTATCAACTGAGCCGCCATACAATCCACCACAACTTTTGCATGATTCATATATTGACCAATACTTATTAAGTATTTCACTAGTGGGCATGAAATGAAGAAACGTCACTATTCGTTGAGCATCCATATTACGAGCTTGTTTCTAGTACTGACCTCTTTGGTTGGTGCGGTACTCATTGCGATAAGCTATCACCACTCCCAACAGTTGCTTACCGTCAGTGCCAAAGAGCTGAGCAGCGAAAATAGTCGTAAATTAGAGTCGACGTTCAAAGTAAGTACGGGCCCCATCCTCACTACGCTCGATTTCATGGCACTTAGCTCCATCATCAGTGAACGCCAAGCCCCTGATAAGGCGGAGCAGTTCCTTTCATCATTAGAACTTATTTTCCAAAGAAATCAGGGTCTTGTTGCACTTTTCTATGCTAACGAAGAGGGTGAGTTCACTATGATTCGTCCACTGCGTGACAATAAGTCACGCAAAAGATTTGGCGCACCGCCCAAAGCAAGCATGATGATCAACTTCACCAAAACTGACGGTTTCAATGAGTTCCACTACCTGGATGGAAACCATCAGCGCGTCGGCTACAAAAAAACCAATGACAATGAATTTGATCCAAGGGTCAGGCCTTGGTTTGTGAATGCCGACCCTGATGGTGATATACGACTCACCGAACCCTACTTTTTTTACTTTCTAAAAACCAACGGGGTGACTTTATCTCGCCGTTCCTCGGATGGAGGCAAAGTCGTTGCGGCAGATTTCACTTTGTCTTCACTATCTGAGCAGATTGGTGAAATTGGCTTCTCCAACAATACCAAATTGGTTCTGTTTGATAACCAGTTTAGGGTTCTAGCTCAGCATCAAACTAGTATTGACTTAACTCAAGAAAACGGCCAAATACGGCAACAGCTTGAACAGAGCTTATTCGCACCAATCCTCAACCGGCATAGTAGCCAAACACTTTACGAAGCTTTTGTCCAAGAGGGTCAAGACTGGTCGGTAACGCTAACCCCCGTTGTCCTTAACGAGCATGTGCGCCTTTTACTCGCGGAGGCGACACCACAAGACGATCTATTAGTAAATCTACTGTCGATGCGGGACAGGCAAATCATAGTAGCCATTGTTATGCTGGCACTGAGCTTTTTGGTCGTTTGGCTTGTCGCTAACAAACTCGCCACCCCTTTGCACAACTTGGTATTATTGACTGATAACATCACGCGCTTTGATTTTAAGAAAACTCGTTACCCCAGGAGTGCCATCAGAGAAGTCGCTAATTTGACCGAATCGATCGAACTCATGGAACACACATTGCACGACTTACTGAGGTTATTGCGAGAGACAGCCAGCAATCAGGACTTTTCTGTTTTAGCCAAAACCATCACTCATCAAAGTTACCTTGTCACGAAAGCAGAGACCATCGTTCTCTATACGTATGCAGAAAAGCAGAATGCGTTTGAAGTTTCGGCAAACCATGCCATTATTCCATTTAAAATCGAGTTAAATGAATTCCTGTCTGAAACGGCTTGGTTAAAAACCGACTTACACCGAGGTGAGATTGTACACCTCAATCGAAGTGACAATGTCCTCAACCGATATAAAGAACGTTTCTATAATTCTGACGTCTACTTTTTCCCACTACTCAACAAAGAAAAACGTTTAGTTGGTATTTTACTGCTTGGGTATGAACGAAACATCACTAAAGGACAATGCGACAAACATGCCTTCCTCAAAGAACTGCTGAGCTTTGCTGAAATCGCCAAAGAAAACATCGATCAGATGCAGCAACAAAAAGATATGCTAAACGCATTCATCGAATTGATGGCTTCCGCAATAGATACTAAATCCCCCTACACAGGTAGCCATTGCCAACGTGTACCTGAATTAACAAAAATGCTCACTCAGGTCGCACAAGATGACAACATCCACTTCCCTCAGTTTAAGATGAACAAGGAAAAGTGGGAAGAACTTCACCTAGCGGCATGGCTGCACGACTGTGGCAAGATAACCACACCGGAATACGTGATAGATAAAGCAACAAAACTAGAAACCATTTACGATCGCATCCATGAAGTCCGAATGCGTTTTGAATTGCTCAAAGCACAAGCTGAAGTGGAATACTGGCAAGGGCTTTACCAAGGAGGTAGCGCGCCCGAATTAAAACGCACCCTGCAAGACACACACAAAACGTTAGATGAAGAATTTCAGTTTATCGCTCTGTGTAATATCGGTAGTGAGCAAATGGAACAATCTGCCATTGAACGGCTCAATAACATAGCAAAAAGACAGTGGAAGAGAACTTTGGATGATCAAGCTGGTGTATCTTGGGTAGAAAAACAACGCGCTGGTAGAACTGAAACATTGCCCGTAATGGAGCCTTTACTGAGCGACAAACAAGTCCACCAAATACCATGGGAACAGGGCGAAAGCCCACAAGATGTCTGGAAAGAGAGTTTCGTGCTGCAACCAAGCGACCTCAAATACAATCGTGGCGAACTATACAACCTCTCCATTCGCTACGGAACCCTGAATAATGAAGAACGCTTCATCATCAACGATCACATCATCCAGACGATTGCGATGCTTGGCTGCCTTCCTTACCCTGAACATTTGAAAAATATCCCAGAAATTGCAGGTGGACACCATGAACGCTTGGATGGTAAAGGGTACCCAAGAGGGTTGAATGAAGACCAACTTTCTATCCCGGCCAGAGTTATGGCCATTGCGGATATATTTGAAGCACTCACTTCCAGTGACAGACCTTATAAAAAAGCGAAGAACCTAGAGGAATCACTTAACATCATGACCCACATGGCCACTTCAGGTCATATCGATCCTAAGCTTTACTTACTCTTCTTAGAATACGAAATTGATCAGAAATACGCTGAGATGTTCTTAACGCCTCAGCAAATCGTTCCTGTCGAAAGAGAAACGCATATTCAAACCATCAAAGAGCACCTGAGGATTTCATTCTAGATCCGTATAAAACGTTTCAATCATGTAAACAAATAGAGTTTTAACTCCATTTATACTCATCTATCCAACCTCTCTATAAACCTATAAAAATCAATAATCTGACTATTTGGCTAGTCAATATTTAATCGATTGCCTTCACAAAGGTTGATGTATATCAAATACTCATAGACAATACGCTGCCGAACTGAGATTTATCTCTATAGCTCAAGAAGATTAAGGTTTTGGCTATCAAAGTAATAGGCATCACCGATTATCAATTTTGAAGTCCCGTTGATAGGGTTGGCACTTCCAAAGGCCAGCATTGACGGCACATGATAACTACCTCGTTTCTAAGGGAAAGATGATGGTAATACCAGAAAACAGCAGCATCGTTATTTTTGGTGCTTCGGGAGACTTAACGTATCGTAAGTTAATCCCTGCTTTATACCACCTTTATGCGAGTAAGCAGCTTCCACAAAACTTCGCCATTCTAGGTGTCAGCCGCACGGAATACAGCGACGAGTCTTACCGCGAGAAATTGAAGTACTCACTTCAGGAAATGGAAAAAACTGAGCCTGCAACGCTAGATGCATTCATTAATCACTTGCACTACCAAGCGATCAACACCTCTGATACCGCAGACTACAGCAAACTGGTTACCCGTCTTGACCAACTGTCCGAACAGTACCACTTCGAGCAACGTAACACACTATTCTACTTAGCTACTCCACCAAGCCTATACAGTATCATTCCTGCTAGCCTTGCTACACATGGTCTAAGTAACGAAGAGGATGGTTGGAAACGACTCATCATCGAAAAGCCGTTCGGCTACGATCTTGAGTCTGCTCAAAAGCTCGATAAAGAGATTCACGAACACTTCCAAGAGCACCAAATCTACCGTATCGACCATTACCTTGGTAAAGAAACTGTACAGAATCTACTGGTTCTGCGTTTCTCAAATGCGATGTTTGAGCCGCTTTGGAATCGCAACTTTATTGAATACGTTGAGATCACCGGTGCTGAATTCCTCGGTGTTGAAGAGCGTGGCGGCTATTACGATGGCTCTGGTGCGGTACGTGACATGTTCCAAAACCACCTACTACAGGTTCTTGCTATGGTTGGGATGGAGCCACCAGCACAAATCAACGCCGATTCAATGCGTGACGAAGTGGTTAAAGTTCTACAGTGTTTGAAACCTCTAGACGAAGAATCTCTGCGTAAAGACCTTGTTCTCGGCCAATACACCGCATCTGAAGTTCGCGGAGAGCACTTACTGGGCTACCGTGAAGAAAACGGTGTCGCCGAAGATTCACGTACTGAAACCTACATTGGTCTAAAAGCCTACATCAACAACTGGCGTTGGAACGGGGTACCATTCTACGTTCGTACTGGAAAGCGACTGCCGACACGCGTAACAGAAGTGGTTATCCACTTTAAGAACACACCGCACCCAGTGTTTGGTCAGAACGCACCTGAAAACAAACTCATCATTCGTATCCAACCGGACGAAGGCATTCAGATGAGTTTTGGCCTTAAAGAACCAGGTGCTGGCTTTAAAGCTAAAGAAGTGAAGATGAACTTCTCTTACAATGATTTGGAAGAGACTCAGATGCTGACTGCGTATGAGCGTTTACTACTTGATGCTTTGAATGGCGATGCTACTCTATTCGCGCGTACTGATGCCGTAGAAGCTTGCTGGAAGTACGTTCAGCCAATACTCGATTTCAAACAAGACCCACAAGCGCTATTTGGTTACGCCTGTGGTACATGGGGGCCAAAAGAAGCAGACGATCTACTTCAACGCGCTGACCGCGCTTGGCGCTTCCCATGTAAAAACCTAACAGACACGGACTACTGCGAACTATGATCAACCATAAGATCTTCCCAACAGCAGAACAGGTGGTAGAAAGCTTAGCGAACGACATGAAAGCGTTCAGCGAACTAGGTCGACCTGTTCATATTTCACTGTCTGGTGGTAGCACACCTAAAATGCTGTTTAAGCTACTATCAACCGACAAATACGCTACATCCATCCAGTGGAACAACCTGCACTTCTGGTGGGGTGACGAGCGCTGTGTGGCACCTGACGATACAGAAAGCAACTACGGTGAAGCGAACACATTGCTATTTAGCCAAGTGAACCTACCAGCTGAAAACATCCATCGCATCCGTGGCGAAGAAGAACCAAAAGCGGAAGCTGAGCGATTCGCACAAGAGATGGCAGATGTAATTCCGACTGAAAACGGCACACCTGTTTTCGATTGGATTCTGCTAGGCGTTGGTGCAGATGGCCACACAGCATCACTGTTCCCAGGCCAAACTGACTATCAAGATGAGAACCTATCAGTATTGGCTTCTCACCCTGAATCAGGCCAGATTCGTGTTTCTAAAACAGCGAAAGTTTTAGAAGCCGCTAAGCGTATCAGCTATCTTGTACTTGGTGCAGGCAAAGTTGGAATCGTAAACGAAATTCATACTACTCCGGCAAGCGAGCTGCCGTATCCAGCGGCGAAAATCCAGTCTAAAGCTGGCGAGACCGAGTGGTACTTAGATTCAGACGCAGCAGCAAAAATCGCGTAATGCGAGCGTCCATTTTTAGAGAAATTGGAGAGAAATAATGAAAGGTGATATCGGTGTCATTGGCCTAGCAGTAATGGGTCAAAACCTTATCCTGAACATGAACGATCACGGCTTTAAAGTGGTTGCTCACAACCGTACTGCTGCGAAAGTAGACGAATTCCTAGAGGGCCCAGCAAAAGGCACTAACATCTTCGGTGCGTACTCTCTAGAAGAGCTAGTTGAGAAGCTAGAGGCGCCACGTAAAGTGATGCTAATGGTTCGCGCGGGCGACGTCGTTGACAAGTTCATCGAAGCACTTGTGCCTCTGTTAGACAAAGGCGACATCATCATCGATGGTGGTAACACTAACTACCCAGACACAAACCGTCGTGTGGCTGCTCTTCGTGAGAAAGGCATCCACTTCATCGGTTCGGGTGTTTCTGGTGGCGAAGAAGGCGCGCGTTTTGGTCCTTCTATCATGCCAGGTGGCGCAGCGGAAGCTTGGGAAGCGGTTAAGCCTATCTTCCAAGGTATCTCTGCAAAAACTGACGCTGGCGAACCTTGTTGTGACTGGGTTGGTAACGACGGTGCTGGCCACTTCGTTAAGATGGTTCACAACGGCATCGAATACGGCGACATGCAGCTGATCACTGAAGCATACCAGTTCATGAAAGATGGCCTTGGTATGTCTGCTGACGAGATGCAAGCAGTCTTCGCTGACTGGAACAAGACTGAGCTAGACAGCTACCTAGTCGAAATCACAGCGGACATCCTTGGTTACAAAGATCAAGACGGTGAACCACTAGTAGAGAAGATCCTAGATACTGCTGGCCAAAAAGGTACTGGTAAATGGACAGGTATCAACGCGCTAGACCTAGGTATTCCACTGACGCTGATCTCTGAGTCTGTATTCTCTCGTTGCCTATCTGCTCTTAAAGACCAACGTGTTGAAGCTGAATCTCTATTCGGCAAGACAATCACACCAGTTGAAGGTGACAAGCAAGAGTGGGTTGATGCACTTCGTCAAGCTCTACTGGCTTCTAAGATCATCTCTTACGCTCAAGGCTTTATGCTAATGCGCGAAGCATCTAACGAGAACGCTTGGGACCTAAACTACGGTAATGTCGCTCTAATGTGGCGTGGTGGTTGTATCATCCGCTCTGCTTTCCTAGGTAACATCCGTGATGCGTACGAAGCGAACCCAGATATCGCATTCCTAGGTTCAGATGACTACTTTAAAGGCATTCTACAAAACAGCCTCAGCGCATGGCGCAAAGTCGCGGCTAAGTCGCTAGAAGCTGGCATCCCAATGCCTTGTACCATCTCGGCCTTGTCGTTCCTAGACGGTTACACTACAGCGCGTCTACCAGCTAACCTACTCCAAGCTCAACGTGACTACTTCGGTGCTCACACTTACGAGCGTACTGACCGTCCACGTGGTGAGTTCTTCCACACGAACTGGACTGGTACAGGCGGTGACACAGCGTCGACGACTTACGACGTATAAATCAGTTTAAAGGGGATTAGTACGGTATTTTATAATACCCCACACTCCTACTACAATTAATACGTTATGGAGGATGTTAGCCTAGCTGACATCCTCTATTTTTTGAAACCTACCACAAGGAGTCGCGTGAACCTTTAACGCGGCATTGGTGAATAGCTTAACCTGGACGGTTTATAACAATCTAAATTGAGGTTCTTGAGATGACTATTAATAAGTACTTTGTCTTTGTTCCTTCTATTGAAGAAAGCAAAGCGGAAAAGGAAAGTGAAGTGGTAAAAACTAAGGAAGCTCAACGTCAGGCATTAGTAAAACAGGCGCAGCAACAAGGCGGACTGTAAAGGCTAGGTTTCACTATATAAAAAGCGCCTTCTGGGGCGCTCTTTTTTTACTTTTGTCTTGTACCGTATTTAAGAAGATCAGCGATGTACTCTCGCGACTCCATTGAAGCTACATAATCAGGAGGTAAAGTGCAGATGACGAATCATCAAATGCCGTCAATATACCTGCGTCAATGAGCTCGTTTCACTGGCATGAATGTCCAATCATAATGCCCACGCTCGTCTCTCATTTTGCTTTGATAACCCCCAATGCTTTGAGCTTTCGATAAACGGTGTTCCGGCTGATTCTCAATACTCGGGACACCTTGCTGACATTGCCATTGTGTGCATGGTAGGTGTCGACCAATGTGCTATCAAGCGTTGATTTCAAATCCTGTTCTACCACTTCACTTTCTACCAGAGTGTTTTCTAACAATGGCTGGGCAAAGTGAGTAGGCACATGCTCAATACTGATTTCTTCCACATCACTAGCAATCAAGCTTGTGACTTTAAGAAGGTTATCCAACTCTCTCAGATTGCCTGGCCAACGATAATTGAGCAATAACGGCATTAGCGACGCCGAGATTTGCTGAGAGTTTTGTTGGTGTTTTGCGTGAATAGCACGGATCAGCGCCGCTTTGTCCTCGCGCTGATATAGTGAAGGTAAAGTGATCACTAAGCCATTCAATCGATAGTAAAGATCCTGCCTAAAGCGCCCCTGGGCGACCAGTTGGTTTAAATCCTGATGCGTTGCGGCAATCACCTGAATGTCCACTTGATAGGATTGAGCCGAACCCACAGGCATAACCACTTTGTCTTGCAGGACAGACAGCAAACGGCACTGCGCATCAAGCGGCATTTCTCCGATTTCATCCAGAAATAAGATACCTTTATCCGCTTGTCTAATCCGCCCTGAGTAGCCGTGCTTACTCGCTCCAGTGAACGCTCCAGACGCATGACCAAATAGCTCGGATTCAATTAAATCTTTAGGTAGTGCCCCGCAATTAACGGTGACAAGCGACTGTTTACATCGAGCACTGTGTTTGTGTAGCGCTTTGACGAATTCGCCTTTACCAACCCCAGTTTCTCCGAGAATTAACAGACTAATATCACAGCCCAACACTTTATTTGCCTGTTGCCACGCTTGTTCAACTTGGTGATCACCATAGTGAAGTTCACTCGATACGCTGAGCCATTTTTTCTGGACTGGCTTCTGGCCTAAGGTCCGTTTTTCGAAGACGAACTGCGGGCTCTGCTCTGGTTGCTTGAGAAGGCTCTCGACATGCTCTCCAACAAGTGCTGCCTTAGGGATAAATTGAGTGGCGACCTGATTGTGTGCCACCACCTGACCATTTTCATCAGCAATCACTATGCCTTGCCAGCCACTCTTCAAAACTGATTCATTGTGCGCAAGGTTGATTTGCAATACTCCCTCAGGGATTTGCGTCAACAGGTAGTTTTCAATCAGCTGCACCATGTTCTGGACCAACAGCTGCGTAGTCACATCATGTTTGCTTTGCTCACTGGTTATATCGAGAATACCAACCAGCTCACCACGATGGTTAAATAACGGGCTCGCCGAGCAACTAATGAAGCGATGCTGTTTGATAAAGTGCTGCTCCCCAATAATAGACACTGCTTTCTTTTCGAACAGTGCCGTTCCAATCGCATTCGTCCCTTTCAGCCTTTCCTGCCAGCAACTGCCTGAATCCAGCGCTATCGACATCAACTTTTCTCGGAATCTTTCCTGCCCCCAACTCGCAAGAATGACCCCTTCATCATCCGTCAAAATCAACCGGCTATCTGTTCGAGAAAGAACTTGATTAAACAAAGGCAAAGCGCACTGCTCCACAGCCTCAATCACGCCTTGAGCTTTATAACGTCGCTCTTTAAGCAGCGCATTAGACACATTAATGTCTTCAGGTTTCTTTACCTGTTTGAGGCCCGCATTAGTACTTCTCTGCCATGAGGACATGAGCCAACTGTCTGGTTGATGGGTTTGTAGTTCCATACCTGTTCCACTCTTGAGCATTTGGGGTGTGCCATTTTGGAACAGGTGAACATTTTGTTAACACCCAATTCCATCTCCATGCGTTTAAAACAACACAGTCTAAGCCTTAAACACTCTAGCGCCAGAACAAAGTCACAACAAGTTTTTAACAATTGGTCTGTGATTTGCGTTAGTTAGATGAATGGTAACTGAAGTGTTCACCGGTTAGTGGCAGCTTCAAAAATAACTTGAACGAGAAAATAATAAGGATATTTCTATGATTTACGCACAACCAGGCAGTCAGGATTCTGTGGTTAACTTCAAAACCCATTACGACAACTACATTGGTGGAGAATGGGTGAAGCCTGTGTCTGGCGAATACTTTGACAACACTTCACCAGTCAATGGGCAAGCTTACTGTAAAGTGGCTCGTTCAGGTGAGGCAGATATCAACCTGGCACTTGATGCGGCTCATAATGTCAGAGCAAGTTGGGCAGCCACGAGCGTAACAGAGCGTTCCAATATTCTCCTCAAGATTGCCGATCGCATTGAGCAGCACCTTGAAGAATTAGCAGTAGCTGAAACATGGGAAAACGGCAAACCAGTGCGTGAAACTCTTGCGGCAGATCTTCCTCTTGTAGTCGACCATTTCCGCTACTTTGCGGGCTGTATCCGCGCTCAAGAAGGCAGCGCAGCCGAGCTTGATGTGAATACCGCGAGCTACCATTTCCCTGAACCTATTGGTGTTGTCGGCCAGATCATTCCATGGAACTTCCCTATGCTGATGGCCGCATGGAAACTGGCTCCAGCGCTCGCGGCAGGTTGTTGTGTGATTTTGAAACCTGCTGAGCAAACCCCAACTTCTATCTTGCTTTTGATGGAAAAGATCGGTGATCTGATTCCAGCAGGCGTGGTAAACGTCGTCAATGGATTTGGTAGTGAAGCGGGTCAAGCGCTCGCCACCAGTAACCGTATTGCCAAAATCGCTTTCACGGGCTCAACACAAGTCGGAAACCACATTCTTAAATGTGCAGCCGATAACCTGATTCCTTCAACAGTGGAACTGGGCGGTAAGTCGCCTAACATCTATTTCCCAGACATATTCGACCATGAAGACGAGTACTTGGAGAAGTGTATTGAAGGTACGCTATTGGCCTTCTTCAACCAAGGCGAAGTCTGTACCTGCCCTTCACGCGTGTTAGTGCATGAGTCTGTTTATGACAAGTTCATCGCCAAAGTGGCCGAACGCGCAAAGAGCATCCAGCAAGGTAACCCGCTCGATACTGACACTCAGGTGGGTGCACAAGCTTCTCAGGAACAATTTGACAAGATCCTGAGCTACCTAGAAATAGGTCGCCAAGAAGGCGCGAAAGTAGTTTTTGGTGGTGAAGTTGCTCAGCAAAAAGACGGCATCGAGTCGGGTTACTACATTCAACCAACACTTCTTGAGGGTAACAATAAGATGCGCGTCTTCCAGGAGGAGATCTTTGGCCCAGTGATCGCTATTACTAAGTTTAAGGACGAAGCTGAAGCACTGGCTATTGCGAACGATACTGAATACGGCTTAGGCGCAGGTGTTTGGACGCGAGATGCTAATCTCGCCTACCGCATGGGTCGCAACATCGAAGCGGGTCGTATTTGGGTGAACTGTTACCACGCCTACCCTGCACACGCTGCTTTCGGTGGCTATAAGAAGTCAGGTATTGGCCGTGAAACCCACAAGATGATGCTAGACCACTACCAGAACACCAAAAACTTACTTATCAGCTACGATGTTAACCCACTCGGTTTCTTCTAAACACGAAGAGCGCCTTAGGGCGCTCTTTTTGCTGTCAGGCTTGTTCGTATTTATCGCTTTTTTTACGCTTGTCATTCCAAAACAACATGTCACTGGCGATCAAAGCGACCACTGAAACGGTGAACAAAGCTGGCATGTATTTCGGTATTGAAGCTCAGCGTATCAAATATTCAATAACACCTTACCTAAACTTCAAGCAAGCTCAGAATTTCACGATGGCTTATATGGTTATTGCTGAGACATAGCATGACTCACCATGATCTATCATCTCATTCACGCCCAATAAACATCGTAGAAGAAATATGTGGTCATCAAAATGCTCGATACTGCCACAAAGCCTTTGACATATCGCTGAGGCACGTCACGTGACACCCGTGCAGCAGCGTAGCCCCCCGACAATGTCCCCAGCATCACGATAAAACCTTTGGGCCAGTCAATAGAACCCTCCACAACAAACACTAAGATGGCTGTCAGCGAAACACACGATGACACCAAAAGCTTGAGGCCATTCATTTGATTAATGTCTTTGTACCCAGCAAGAACCAAGTAACTCAATACGATAACCCCTAGCCCAGCATTAAAGAAGCCCCCATAGGCAGAGACCAACACCAAAACCACGGATAGTATGATGTTCAACCAAACTGGCTTTAAAGAGCCAGTACGAATCAGTTTTCTAGGCCACTCGCTGATTGTACTGCCGAATAAGAACAGCACCGTCGCAAATAATAACAACCAAGGAATAGCTTCTAGAAACAGAGATTCAGAAACACTTAATAGTAAGTAAGCCCCTAAAGCGCCACCGACTAAGCTAAGGATGACGGTAAACAAAATGGGTTTAGGGTGTTTAGCTATGTCTTGTCGAAACCCATAAGCACCACTGACGTAACCAGCACAGGCGGCAAAAGTGTTGGTTGCATTGGCTACAACAGGAGACACACCAACAAACAGTAAACTCGGAAATGTGATAAAACTTCCACCACCGGCAACGCTGTTAAGAATTCCGCCAAGCACTCCGGCTACAAACAATAGAATCCATTCCATCTTTTTGATTCAGTTGGGAGTTGTCAGACTAATGTAACGGTGTTGATGAGAGAGGTAAACTAAAGTGACGACTAAATTCGCGTACTTCACCAAGCTTCTACCGCACAAATCGGCTATTGAATATCCATTGCAACGCTTCTCCAATCTCGTAGCTCTTGGCGATAATGAGCGGTTTGCTTGTCTGTTACTGAGTTAATAATTCTAACCAGATATTTGTTTGCTATCGCTTTGTTGTGACCAATTTTTTCTTCAAGCTCTGTAGAATAGAAGCTGGCAGGGTTAAACATCAGCTGCTGGAAACGGGGTTTAAAGTATTCCACCTGCATGCGATTAGTCAGTAAAGCATTCACTTCAACTCGCATTTTGGTTTGATGATCAATCCAGTCATATGAGGTTACATAGAGTTGAGAGGTCCATTCCCAGATCATTCTTTCTTGTTCTGGCGTCACAGAACCCAGCCAATCATCAAAATTCTCAGTGATCTTTTCTTCATAGTTTTCACGAATTTCGTCTTCAGAGAGCTTCTGATATTTCTTTTTATAACGTGTATGTCGAACACGAATATTGTTCATCAGTTCTTCCGCTTGTTCATCCGACAGCTCACTGGCTAAAGCAAACATTTCTGGCGCTATCTGACTGACCAGTCTTTGAGTATGGTTCTGGAATTGCACTTCTTGCTGCTTTAAGTCTTCTTCAGTAAACGATTTAGGGTCAAGCGCAATGAGCTGATCTAAATGCTGAATGTAATTGGGAATTTCTTCTCGTCGATGCCAATCACTAAGCACTTCAATTTTTTCACTGACTAGCTCTTCTTGCTCGTCATTCAATTCAACAAAATCTTCCAGATACTCAACCAACAACCAATCCATATTGTTATACACAAACTTGGTACTACAGCCAGTTAAAGCAAAACAGAGCGTAGTTAACAAACCCCATTTTTTCATTATCCATTCCTCTGCCCAACACTGTTGAGGACATTGTAAGTGTAGCTCTCACACCTGAAGAGAGTGTGTACTTATTTAATGACCAGCAAATTAAATACCAGAATTTTAAACACCCTTTAGCTGGCTGAAATTCCATAGAAACCACTGGAACAAAGCGTATATCACCTCAGTACTGCGTTTTGCTATGCTGAGAAGCGGCAATCCCTTTCCTCATCCTCAACTCTGACCTAAATTTAACTTGTAGAACATCTAAATCTCTATGATTGAAGCCACTCACTCTAGTAATAGATTGACCTAAGCTTCGCTTACACTCTTAACATCAAGGTATAATTATAATGAACAGAATTTTTGCTTCGTCAGTCATATCTGTGCTGGTACTTGTAGGCTGTGCTAAACAATCGCAGCCTGAGCAAGAACAGGCTAAAAGTCCAGCGTGCATGGAAAAAGGGTTACCTGGTGGATGGTCCCCCTCAGGCATAACGCCTGAAGTCATGAGAGCGATGGATACCATTCTTGGTCAAATGAACAACGAGTCATCAGTCAAGCAAATCAACCAAGTAAAAACTCAAGTGGTCAGTGGGATAAACTATGCTATTGAATTTACGCTCGAAAACGGCGCAACGTGGCATGCGATGGTCAATCGTAACCTTCGGGGTGACTATATGATTGAACGAATTGCCAAGCCTGGGCCTCTCTGCCCATAACACTACGGTACGGACCGCATATTAGAGAGTCATATATCGACTCCGCTTGCAGTGAACAATAAACAGATGGATGGGGCGAGGCTTTACTCAGCCTCTTGTTATGCAGATGAACTCATAAAGTGAGACCCATTTTCTATCTTGCAACTTAGTCCTTTAATCCATACAGTACGTGCAGAGCTTCCAGTTTACCTTCCGCATGATTCTTAAAGTAGTTATTTAGAATCGAGATGATCTTTTCTGCTTCGGGGTGATCTTTTCTAACCGCAGCGTGGAGTGGGGTTGAGTCAAAATAGGCTTTACTAAAGTAGAGTTTATCTTTTGGTATCCTCATTCCATGGGCTGTCCACCTTCCCACCGCTTCGTCAGCCACGAGCACATCGACTTTGTTAGCCATTAGGTAGCGGATGCTATTGGGTAAATCTAAGGTGTGGACAGGAATGATATCTTTGTACTCTCGCAAGTTGTTGGCGTATGCATAATCATTAATTAGTGCAATTCTCATTCCTCGCAAACTATCGGTTGATTGATACTCAAATGGTGCCTCGCTGCGAGAGATAAAGACCATATCATTATTCGTATAAGGCTCGCTAAAGAGAAGGTATTTTTCTCTCTTTTCAGTTTTCCATAGGGAAACAATAACGTCATTTTGACCAGTCATGGTCTCCTTGAGTACCCTAGTCCAAGGCTTTATTGAGAACTCTAGCTCGTATCCGGCTGACAGCAATGCATCGGCAACAATATCATGGGCAACACCACTGCCTTGCACAGAATTCATAATGTAAGGTGGCCACAAATCCTGAGATACTTTCAATGTGGTAGCCGTCACCGTCTGGCTCCAAAACAACAACAAGGTAAGGGTGAAGTGTGACCACTTAAAGTACATGACAAAGTTCCTCAAAGACCAGTATGAGTGGATGATGTTGCGACATTTTGTTTCGGCCCATAATGTCACCCTAATCGTATTCAGGTTGGAAATGCACACTATTCGTACTTTTCAAAAATGGCGGAGATCCGCCCCGACTGTTGGAGCACTTTCAGACCTGAATTAAAAGCCGAAATAATCTGCTCTTTTTTGGGGTGATCGCGACTCGTCGCTATGTATAAGGGATTTGCAGCTAACGGATTCTCAATAAGAGCAAACTCATCAATCTCCATGTCGCTATTCCTTACAAACCAGCGAAAAAAGATCTTGTCTGCCACTAGCGCATCAATTCTTCCGGTTTTAAGTTTCTTAACGTTAGTCGCTAAATTGTCTGCATCTAAACGGTCAAAGTCATTAGAATGCATAAAAGCATCATCGTAGGCATAACCCCGAATGACACCTATTCGTTTACCATTCAGACTTTTTAAATTGTCGTAATCGAACGTATTGCTCTTAAGCGTCACAAAAATCAGTGAGTTGGTTAAGTAAGCATCACTATAGTAGAGGTACTCCAATCGCTCACTGCTTTTCCACACCGTGAGTGCAATATCATAGCGTTGGGTTGCCACTTCTCGTAAGGCACGGCTCCATGGCTTAATCGTATACTTCATATTGTAGCCTTGCACAGCAAACGCTTCTTCTACAATCTCATGTGCCAGCCCTTTGACATCATGTGAATCAATCACATAGGGTGGCCACTCGTCCTGAATAGCCCAGACGACCTTCGCACTTACCGTTACTTGGGCAAACAATAAGTACAATGTAAACCCAATAATAATTCGCACAATCATGATCTGATCTCGTCAAATACACTTCTAGAGAGTGTAGTCGATGTTGCGTAAGATTGTTCGACTGGTATGGTGTGGCTCTCACCTCGTTGCTTGATCAGAACGCCTACCTAGACCCACCCATTGATGCGTTCGAGTAGCGACATAGGTATTAAACGAGTAAGGACTTTACCCACCAAATTCTGTCTAGGTCGTAGCAATATCTGCGCTCAATCAACCAGATTCAGTCTGGGGAGTTAAATATAGCTATCACTGATTGGGGGAAAATAGGCAACATTAAAACATCTTGTCGATGGATGAACAGTAATACCGACGGGATTGGCGATATTGAATGAAGTGTGGGAATGATAGCAACAAAAAAGGAGAGCCGAAGCCCTCCTTTTCTTAATCCTAATCACTAACTCTAATTAAAGAGCAGCTTTCGCTTTCTCAACTAGAACTGCGAATGCAGCCTTGTCGAATACCGCGATGTCAGCAAGGATCTTACGATCGATCTCGATAGATGCTTTCTTAAGACCATTGATGAAACGGCTGTAAGATAGACCATTTTGACGAGATGCCGCGTTGATACGTGCAATCCATAGTTGACGGAATTGACGCTTCTTGTTGCGACGGTCACGGTAAGCGTATTGACCAGCTTTAGTAACTGCTTGGAAAGCTACGCGGTAAACACGTGAACGTGCACCGTAGTAACCTTTAGCTTGTTTTAGAACTTTCTTATGACGTGCACGAGCTTGTACACCACGTTTTACGCGAGGCATTATGCTTCTCCTAAACTAAACGATAAATAAACTAAAAAGAATTAAGCGTATGGCATCATACGAACAACTGCAGCCACTTCACATTTTGGAAGGATTGCGTTTGGACGTAGTTGACGCTTGTTCTTAGTAGTACGCTTAGTCAGGATGTGACGTTTAGTAGCGTGCTTAAACTTAATACCACCAGCAGTTTTCTTGAAACGCTTAGCAGCACCTTTGTTGGTTTTCATCTTAGGCATGATGAATAACTCCGCATTGTAGTAGTTTAATAAACATGTAATCAGGGCGAATAAAGCCCCGCCGCTTTGAAAAACGGCAGGGTTTAATTACTTGTAAGCCGTTAATTACTTCTTCTTAGGGGCAAGCACCATGATCATCTGACGCCCTTCGATCTTCTTAGGGAAAGATTCCACTACTGCTAAATCAACAGTGTCTTCCTTAAGACGATTTAGAACATCAACACCGATCTCTTGGTGTGCCATTTCTCGGCCACGGAAGCGAATTGTTACCTTCACTTTGTTGCCTTCTTCAAGGAAACGCGTCAGGTTGCGTAGTTTTACCTGATAGTCTCCAATATCAGTTCCAGGACGGAATTTAACTTCCTTAATCTGAACCTGTTTTTGCTTCTTCTTCTGCTCTTTAGCAGACTTGCTCTTCTCAAAGAGGAATTTACCGTAGTCCATTACTCGACATACTGGTGGCTCAGCGTTTGGACTAATTTCTACCAAGTCCATACCCGCTTCTTCAGCTGCTGCAACCGCTTCTTGAATAGAAACAACGCCAACTGATTCACCATCAGCGCCAGTCAAACGAACTTCACGAACGCCACGAATTTCACCGTTTAAACGATGAGCATTTTGTTTGGCCGGTACTTGGCCGCGTCTTCCGCCTTTAATAGTTTATTCCTCCAGATTGAGCTTACGGCTTGAGATCTCGTCTTGGATGTAAGAAATAAAGTCATCCACTTTAAACTTGCCGAGATCCTTACCTTTACGAGTACGTACTGCAATCTCTCCGGCTTCCATCTCTTGGTCGCCACAAACCAGCATATACGGTACACGCTTCAAAGTGTGTTCGCGGATTTTAAAGCCTATCTTCTCATTTCTCAAGTCCGCTTTAGCTCTAATTCCACATTTTTGTAGTTTTTGGGCCACTTCCTGAGCATAATCCGATTGCTTATCAGTAATATTCATAATTACTGCTTGCTCCGGAGACAGCCAAGTCGGGAAGAAACCGAAATATTCTTCAATCAGAATACCAATGAATCGTTCTAATGAACCTAGGATAGCGCGATGAATCATGACAGGAACTTGACGTTCGTTGTTTTCATCGACGTAGGTCGCACCCAAACGACCTGGTAGGTTGAAGTCTAGCTGAACCGTACCACACTGCCATGCACGGTCTAAGCAGTCGTGCAGCGTAAATTCAATTTTAGGGCCGTAGAAAGCACCCTCGCCTTCTTGAATCTCGTATGGAATATCCATCGCTTCAAGAGACTGTTTCAACGCTTCTTCAGACTGATCCCAGATTTCATCTGAACCCACACGCTTTTCTGGGCGAGTAGATAGTTTAACGACGATATTATCAAAACCAAATGTCTGATATGTATCGTAAACCATCTTGATACAGCTAGTGACTTCGTCTTGAATCTGACTTTCAGTACAGAAAATATGCGCATCATCCTGAGTAAAGCCCCGAACACGCATGATACCGTGTAGCGCACCAGAAGGTTCGTTTCGGTGACAAGAGCCAAATTCCGCCATACGTAGCGGTAGATCACGGTAAGACTTAAGTCCTTGGTTGAAGATCTGAACGTGGCCAGGACAATTCATTGGCTTAAGTGCATAGTCACGGTTTTCAGAAGCCGTTGTAAACATGGCTTCTGCGTACTTGTCCCAGTGCCCAGAGCGTTCCCATAAAACACGGTCCATGATTAGTGGACCTTTAACTTCCTGATAGCCGTATTCAGTCAGTTTTTCACGAACGAATACTTCAAGATCTCGGAAGATAGACCAGCCGTTGTGATGCCAGAAGACCATACCCGGAGCTTCTTGCTGCATGTGGAATAGGTCTAGCTGCTTACCGATTTTACGGTGGTCACGCTTCGCTGCTTCTTCTAAGCGAGTAAGGTGCGCTTTAAGCGCTTTTTTGTCATGGAAAGCAGTACCGTAGATACGTTGTAGCATCTTGTTGTCACTGTTACCACGCCAGTAAGCACCTGCTACGTTAAGTAGCGTGAAGTGCTGACAGAAACCCATATGTGGTACGTGTGGACCACGACACATATCGATGTATTCTTCATGATGGTAAAGACCTGGACGATCATCACGAGAAACGTTCTCGTCTAGGATTTCCATCTTGTATGTTTCACCGCGAGCTTCAAATGCATCGCGAGCTTCCTGCCAGCTAACCTTTTTCTTGATGACTTGGTATTTGGTCTTAGCAAGCTCTTTCATACGCTTTTCAATCTTTTCTAGATCTTCTTGCGTTAGAGAGTGCTCAAGGTCGATATCGTAGTAGAAACCATTATCGATAGTTGGACCAATCGCCATTTTCGCTTCCGGGAAAAGCTGCTTGATCGCGTGACCAAGTAGGTGAGCACATGAGTGGCGAACGATTTCTAGACCATCTACTTCATCTTTAACTGTGATGATTTCTAGGCTCGCATCTTGTTCGATAAGATCACAAGCATCAACACGGTTACCATCAACACGACCAGCGATGGTTGCTTTAGCAAGACCAGGACCGATAGATTGTGCGACATCAAGAGTAGAAACAGGGTTGTCAAATTGACGCTGACTGCCGTCAGGAAGAGTAATAATAGGCATTTAACTATCCTTTACAGTGGTGTTGCACACCAAGCAACACTTGATTGTAGAAATATCTTTATATAACAAACAGTTATAAAAAACATAAAGATGTAGGCATACAAACTTGGCTCACTTTTAGGTACAAATACAGATGAACCTCTCAATGAACCAAGTTGGGCATACTAAAACATTCTGAGCTAAAAAGACACCAGCAACTGAATATCACTCAAAATCGTCAGCAAAATAAATCAGTTGAAGCCAGTCTGACAATGCTGAGCAACCATTTGCCGATACTGAAGCACGCTGGCCTGAAAAACAGGGTCTTGCAAACCAGGGGCATCTGAAGGGGTATCAATTTCATGTGGGTCGGGGTTCAGTTGTAAATACTCCAGTAAAGCTCGCAGATAATCCCTATTTAGTAGGCTGTTGACAGCGTATATAGTTCGCCCACTATTGGTATCTGTATAGGATGAGCTAACATAGGCGTTACTATTTGTATTAAGCAGTTGCTGTAACGCTGGTACATTACTTGGCCCGGACCAAACGCTGTCATGAGCTGACTGAGCGATATTGCCCGCAAACTGGTCATTCTGATTGGTGGTGAGACTTAGCCGACCAGAAAAATTAACTGTGTGCCCTGTAACACCATTGGCTATGCCATCTGACATCAGTGGATGATACTTGATAAAGACATTATCTTGATTACTGGATGTATTGATTGTTCCTGACGTCGTGAAGCCATACTGAGCGACATAATAAAACTCTCCTGCAGTACAGGAACGCCGCGCAACCAATGGAGTCATAAAAAGAAAAGAATCAGGGTAGTATGTCTGTATCAATGGCCCGTTAAATGCGAAAGTGTAGGACCCAGCTCCTGAGTGCCAAGAACCCGAAGCTGGTGACGTTACTTCACCCAACTTATATAAATCGCACCCCATTAGAGAAAGGCTAATAGCGTTACAAAAGTCACTGGTATTAATGTGCCCAATGTATTGATCGGTATTTGCATCGAATGGATCTTTAATACCAAAAACTGGCAAATCCAATACCGTCCGACGACCATCACTTTGAGCGACACCACTGACGGTAATACTACCCTGAGAGTTTTCATCTCTTAGATATTGAACTGTCATTTGGCATGTCTGCGACGCGGCGAGTTCTACTCCCTGACATTGATTATCCGTCACCGAAAATCCCACTGCCAATCCAGACGTTTCTACCGTTAGATCCAATTGCTCTGAGCCATTGTTCTCTATAGTTAATGTGGTTTCTCTGAGTCCATTTACATTAATCAAGGCACGCCCCTGATTTGACGAGCGATAAGTTAACGTTGAGGCCGAACTGGATGGTTGAGTCGTTTCACCACTGTCACTGCCACCATCCCCATCATCGCCACCGCAAGCCGATAAAAATAGCGACAACAACAGTACCCATATATATTTCATCTTCATTTACCGTCCTATCCATAGTAACCGCTAATACTAGAACGATGGTTTTCTTGGTCAAGAAAAAATCATATTTCTCTTAGTATTGAAGGCCTATTACTGTTATTTATAAACATTCATTCAAATTTAACACAATAGAAATCATTCAATAATTACATTATATTCAAAAAACACATAATCACAAAATAAACCATACGTGAAATCATTACTTCCCACTCAATCGCAAATAAAGCCAATAGACAACACATTTAAAGCTTAAAGAATTCGAGTTTAGTTTTCTGTTTCTCCACCAATTTAGATAAGGTCGTGCTAGCGTTAGTACTTTGGCTCGTTGCTTCTACGTTTTCGCAAACCAGAGATAGCATCGTTGTAATGTTATCGTTAATATTCTGAGCCACCAGAGAGTTCTGTTCAGTCGCAGTGGAAACTTTCAGGTTGAGTTGCTTGATGTCGGACACTGATTGCGTTATGCCCATCAAAGCTTCACTGACTTGATGTGAATGACTGTTACTACTGGCTAGCAAATCTAGGCTGCTCTGCATACGTTCGTTGGCCAAATTAGCTTGGTGCTGGATATCTTCTATGATGCTTTGAATCTTAGTAGTTGATTCCTGAGTGCGCCCAGCCAGCATCCGAACTTCATCTGCAACTACAGCGAACCCGCGACCAAGTTCGCCAGCTCTCGCCGCCTCAATGGCGGCATTCAGTGCTAATAAGTTGGTTTGTTCTGAGACATTCTTTATCACCTCCACCACAACATTAATATTTTCTGATTCTTTTTTCAGTATGAGTATCACCTCTGCTGCATTGCCAAGCGATTTACTCATCTGTTGATTCACTTGATGACTTTGTTGAAACACATTCAACCCTGACTGAGCCAATTGATCCGCTTGCTGAGCAGTGGTATCTGCTAATTGCACATTACCGCTTAAATGCTGAGAAGCGCCGGTCAATTGAGCGATTGCGGTCACAACATCCTCCATCTCCTTCAACTCTAACTGGGCATTGTTTTCGGTTTTGCCGACAGCAGAAGTCAATTGTGTGGAGGCAATAGACACTTCTTCACTTATCTGTCGCAGCGCTTGCACGGTCGAATGTAACCGACTGACTGTTTTGTTAACATCTTGACTCAATTGGGCAATTTCATTACGTCCCTTAACGTCTAAAGACACATTCAGATCGCCTTCCGCGACATCGCTTACCGCCATGCGCAGCGTCAATATCGGCTTCACAATAATGCCCGACAACCACCAAGCTAAAAGTAGAGACACGACCAACAGAGTAAATACCATGATGGATGCCGTCTTTTGAACTGCTTGGTAGTTAGTCTGGTTCTCTGCTGTCATCACCTCTGAGAAGTGTCCAATCTTTTTCGACATCTCCTTGAGCAATTTTGTCATCTCATCAACATTAGCGCCGAGCTGAGTAATGAAAGTCTGTTGCTGTGGTTCATCGTCAGTGCCACTTTCCCCCTGCCTCACGACGTCAAAGAATTGGGTTGATAGTGCGACATAGCGAGCTAAGGTTTCACGGATCTTCTCAATATCCTCAGCAAACGTTTTTCGCTCCATCATCATGGAGAGATGAGCTTCTATCTGCGCTATCCTCTCTTCGACTTGAATCTGGTTATCGGCGTCAATAGGCAGTATACGCAATGAGTAAATTTCATCATTAATTTGGGATAAGGTATCTTTATAGAAAAGCAAAGATTGAGTATTCACTGCTGAGTTTTTCTGCACATTGGCCAAATTATTGTTGGTCACCCCAAAAGAGAGCAATAATAAAATCGCTGCCAGTATGACAGGGGAGAGAACCTGAGCACGAATAGACATGTTGTTTAAGAGCGGAGTCACTGTTTCGGTCCCTTATGAGGAATTAATATAATATCGCTCTTTATAGACTAATAACTATCGGCACAATGACAGGTTTGACTAATTTATAGATATTTTATACTTATTTATCAGAAAGGTACTGCACACTAAAAGTGTCTTTACCCATCAACATTTAAAATAGAACGTCGAATCTATTTCATTGTTTAGACAACAAGTCTTTCATAAAGATAGATGACATTCCTTGTTGTCAATATGTTTTACAATCAACTCAGAATATTAAATCATACGCCTGTTTAATTATCTTTGATCTTTTGGAGAATCCATGACCACCATAGTCGTAATTGCATTGACCTGAGCGCACTCACCTAATACATCGGCATGGAATTTTTTATAACTGGTTAGATCTTCGGTTTCAACCCGCAACAAGTATTCATTTGCACCCGTGATATTGTGGCATTCAACAACTTGATCGACAAACCGAACATGCTGCTCAAACTCGAGCTGGGCTTGCCGACGATGGCTCGCTAACCCGACCGACACATATGCGATAAAACCAACCCCCATCTGGGTTCGGTCAAGAACAGCTCGGTAGCCTTTAATCATCCCCTGCCGTTCGAGTTCTTGTACCCGTCTTAATGTCGCCGAAGCAGATAAACCAATTCTTTCAGCAAGTGTCACATTGGCTATTTTCCCGTCACTTTTAAGCTCAAGCAATATTCTTTCGTCAAACTTGTCCATAACGCCTCTCTATTGTGCAATTTACGCCTACGCTTCGAATAAAAGCACAAAATTGCGTTCTATTCCACCTATTATAGAACTTGACCGGTCAGACAATTTATTTAATTGAGCAATCTTTTCCACCCAATAAATTAAGGGATATTATTATGGAATTAGAACAACTGAACGCTCTGGTGCTCTTTGCCTTTGTCTCGACCTTCACTCCGGGACCTAACAACATCATGCTGATGACATCAGGCGCAAATGTGGGCTATAAACGAACGTTACCCCATATGTCAGGGGTGGCTTTTGGGTTTGCCTTCATGGTGATGTTGGTCGGTATTGGGTTGACTGGTATTTTTGAAGCCTACCCTGTTACTCACCAAATTCTTAAGTATGTCAGCCTAACATACCTAGGTTATCTGGCGATCAAAATCGCCCTGAGCGGCAAAGCAAAGGACGTCGAAAACTTTAAGCCAATGACTTTTTTGGCCGCTGCCAGTTTTCAGTGGGTGAACCCCAAAGGTTGGTCCATGGCACTCAGCTCCGTCACTTTGTACAGTAACGGAGGCGGTTGGCTGGAGCTGTCTATCATCGCCTCCACCTTCTTATTGGTCAATTTCCCATCGGGAAGCTTCTGGATCATTGCTGGGCGTGAGCTCCAGCGCTGGTTAACAAGCAATATAAGAGTGAGAAGTTTTAATATGCTGATGGCTGCACTATTGGTTGGTTCAACCTTACCGATGCTGTAAGCAGGCATTCCAATGTAAATATTGTTAAAGATACTGTCTCGCCGATGAAAGAGCTGTTAGTCTAAATGCGAAAGAGAATAGTTATCGAGTAGAAATATGAATAAGCCATCAGCAAAACAACTCACCGTCCAGTCAACACAGACTATTACGCCAAACATGCAACGGATTACGTTGCATGGCTCCGAGTTAGCTGAATTTCCAGTCGACTGTATCGGCGGCTACATCAAACTCTTGTTTAATCAACAAGGTGGTACCGATTTAACTCAACTAGGCGAAGAACAACGTCCAGTAATGCGAACTTACACTATTCGTCAGTTTGACCCTGTATCCTGTACCCTTGAAGTCGACTTTGTTCGCCACATCACGGAAGATTTGCAGTGTGGTTTTGCCGCACGTTGGGCAATGAGCGCTCAGGTTGGTGATGTCATTTCTATCGCGGGGCCTGGTTCGATCTCTACGATGAACCTTGAGGCTGACTGGTTCTTTATGGTCGCCGATATGACCGCTTTGCCAGCTTTGAGCGTTAAAATTCAAAGTCTACCTGAACAGGCTATCGGTTATGCGGTTATTCAAGTCGATTCAGAACAAGACCGCCAGCTGATTAATGCACCAGAAAACATCAAGATTATTTGGCTTGATGCCTCACAGTCTATTGCTGAACAAATCCAAGGCTTGCCTTGGCTGGAAGGCGAAGCATCTGTGTGGTGTGCATGTGAATTTGATTCAATGCGCCAACTAAGACAGTACTTCCGCAATGAAAAGGAAGTAGAGCGTGAAAATATCTACATCAGTAGCTATTGGAAAAAGGGCGTATCAGAAGACGGCCATAAAGTCATCAAACGGCAAGACGCAGACGAGAATCAATAATCAAAAAAGCGAAGCGACCTAGCTTCGCTTTTTGGTTTGATTAGATTTCATAACTCAGACCAAAATTGATTTTATAGTCATCGTTTTCTGGTACGACACCGTCTGAATCTGCCTTGGTTTGAGATACGTGTTCCCAGCTAGCTTTGATACTAAACTCTAGGTCACCTACCACGTCGATATCAAACCCAAGATCATTTTTATGGCGCATGCCACCCGCATCATTACTTGCCCAGTCAAGGTTATAGGTATAGTTGAAATCGATGTCCTTAGTCAATTCATATTCAAAGTTCGATTCCAAGGTTAAAATCGTACTACTGGCGCTGTCTTCCTCTCCGGCTGCTACGGTCGAGAACTCATTGTATTGCATACCTGGGCCAATCGATACGTCCCATTCTGCATCCGAGTTAGCAACAAAAAAATAGCCCACTTGCATTGAAGCATTGACTTGATATGCCAAGTTTTGAAATTCGTCACTCAGTGCTGAAAACTTGATTGGTCTGAAAAAAAGTCGGTTGTTGATATAAATATCGTAAGAGCCGTCAAACTGGCTCTTCTGAGCCGTTTTTTCTTTGTTGGATTCCGACACCTCATGACGTGCATTAAGCTTGGTTCTAGATTCGACCGTATTTCGCTCAGCCTCGACTTCACCCAGCATTGAAAACTCATCAGTGTTACCTTTGCTAATATCTAGGCCAAGGAACAAGTCAGCGTTCCAATAGTCAGAGTCCTTTTCAGCCCCTCGATAAATGGAAACCACTTGAGCTACTGGGAAAGACTGCTCCTGATCGCCTTTTTTTAGATAGAGTTTGTTGTCTCGAATAGACAGATAACCATCGTGAATATCACCTTGAGCTGTACGAATAGTGAAATAACTTGCCGTTTCAAGCACAGATACATCTTCGAGTTCAATTTCCTGATCGCCAAGATCATCACTGTCGAACTCGATTTCTTGATCGTAAGAGTTTGATTCCTTCTTTACTGTCCCTGTCAACTCACCTTTCAGTACCTCGCCAGACTTCAGCTTTATCCAGTCATCGCTTGCGTCGATGTAAACCGTCTGACTATTAAGCGCTTTGACCAGCTCTTCCGCTGCAACAACATGAGGCTGGGCAACTGCGGCGGTTATACAAAAAGCCGTTAGTTTACGTTTCATCTGCACCTTTCTGTCTGTGGGAACGCATCTCAATGCGCACAAGATAATGAGACAACTGAATTTCAATGTCAGAAGCGAGACAAGCGATTGTCAATGTTATTGGCCACGATGCTTAAGCAAGATCATAGAAAAACGAAGCTATTTCATCTCGCCATGACACATCAACCCAGTAGCCACCGAACCGATATCAGGATCTCTCTACAAACCAAATGATAACAATATATTTACAACTCGCTTGTAAATAGCTTTTTTTTGCTTTTAAATCAAAGGTTATGACTATTGCAGCAACACTCAGACCACTAACACTACTCTTCATCAGCTCATTTTTGCTGATGGGTAGCCATGGCTTGAGCGGTATCCTACTCCCTGTTTCGCTTACAGAGGCTAATATCACTATCCAGTCGATTGGCTTCGTCCTCTCCATGTACTCTGTCGGATTTCTGCTGGGAGCGATCCTAGCCAAACGCATTCTGCGCAACATCGGCTTAGTGCGAACTTTTGCTATGTGCGGCAGTCTTGGAGCCAGTGCGATTCTTATCATGGGATTGAATTCCGACGTCTGGATATGGGCAATAATGCGTGCAGTGATGGGCTTTTGTATTGCTTGTGCAACAACCACTTTAGATACTTGGTTTAATAGTGTGTCGACTGAATCCAATCGTGGAAAAATTCTCGCGGTTAATCAAGTCGTTATCCTCAGTGCGATTACGCTCGGTCAGTTTGGTCTCGCCATCGCTCCGCCAAATGAAACCACGCTTTTTATTCTATGCGGCGTACTTTTTAGTATTTCTGTTACCCCTGTGGTGTTCATTTCTCAGTTCGAGCCAGAAATCGAGCAATCAGATTCCATCCCTCTCAAGTCCATTTATCTGCTTTCTCCGCTAGGGTTTGTCACCTGTTTCGTGTGTGGCATCCTATACTCGACCGTTGCTAACATGCTGCCCATTTACGCCGACGGCATTGGTATTACAGGCTTCCAGCTCTCCGTTTTTATGGGGGCAGCCACGGCTGGCGGCATCTTGCTGCAATTACCCATGGGATATTTATCTGACCGGTTTGAGCGACGTAAAGTCATACTTGGAGGCTGTTTTGCACTCGCAGTGGTCAGCTTTGCTTTGCCCGTTTCGATTGAATGGCAATGGACATTCACACCACTACTTCTGGTTGCAATGACAATGGGGTTGATCGCCTGTCTTTATCCTCTAAGCATTTCAGAGACGTTTGACCGTGCGATAAAATCACAACTGGTCTCAGTTTTATCCGGCTTACTGTGTGTTTACGCACTCGGGTCAATTATAGGCCCTTACACTGCTTCAGTATTAATGGAGCGACTAGGTGATAGCGCACTGTTTACGTTTCTCATCATGGTGGATTTAGGGCTGATCATATTTACCATTTATCGAATGTCAGTCCGCGAGGCACTACCAGTGGAAGAACAGGAAAGTTTTGTTATGCACACCCCTGCCTCCATTCACGGAGACCTAGACCCACGAACTGAATATCAGGAAAGTTCGATTTACGTTCAAGAGGCTCTAGAGAAAGTCGAAGCGCTAGCGGCATCACACCCATCCAATGCTATTACTTTTATTCGTCGTCTTGCTAGCAAACAACCGGAATGGGCGGTGTCTATTGCGGAGCGAGCAGCGCAGCTCGACAATATTGATACTGTTCTGCTTTTCAGAGCTATCACTTTGACCAATCCAGAGCTGTCCGTAGACATAGCGAAGCGTTTAGCGGAATCTGACGATAACCAGATAGAAGAACTCGTTGAATGGTTGGTGGAAAAAGAGCCCGAGAATGCGATGTCTGTCCTAGCGGCGATTACCGAGTCTATGGACAATACACCAATCAAAGTGATTGAAACACTCGCAGAGCATGACCCTGACAAGCTTGTCGAAGTTAGTCAGGAACTGGTAGCAAATCTGGTGGAAACCAATAGCAATTTACGGCCTGCTGACCGCGAAGAAAGTAACCTGACTGAATCCGTCGAGGAATGGGTCAATGCTGTCTCAGACACCGCACCAGAACGAGCTGAAGAGATCGCGGAAATAGTCGAGCAATCGATTCAGGAAGCAGATTTAGACTCCCATGCTTCCTCCTAGTTTATCCGCTAGAAAATCAATCAAAAGTCGAACTTTAGGGGACAAGTTTCTGTTCTGAGGGTAAAGTGCCCAAATGCCTTCCCTGTTGTCACGATAGTCAGACAATACTTCAATCAGCTCACCACAATCCAGCCCTTCTCTCACATAATAATCAGGCAGTTGTACCAAACCTAACCCGCGCTTTGCCGCATCCAACAAAGCCGACCCAGAGTTACAATGAATACGTCCGGAAACACGCAGCGATTTTTCCCGTTTGCTCTCTTTAAAGCGCCAATAATCAATAGAGCCAACCAAACATTGGTGATTCTCCAGTTCAGATAAAGTATGCGGTTCACCATAGCGTGCTAAATACTCAGGGCTACCGCATACATAAAGTTGACGGCTAGATAATCGTTTCGCTACTAGGCTGGAATCCTGTAAACGACCCAACCTAATCGCCACATCCACTCCCATTTCAATCAAATCGACTTTTTGGTTTGTTAAGTTAAGCTCTAAGTCAACCTGAGGGTAAGACTCAAGAAAATCGAACAATAGTGGTGCCAGGTGTGTTTCACCATAGGTTACCGGTGCAGTCACTTTGAGTAACCCTTTGGGAGTGGATTGCATTTGAGTCACGGCAAGCTCGGCTAACTCTAGTCCTTCAACCAAATGTTTGCACTGTTGGTAATATACCTGCCCCGCTTCAGTTATAGAGACTCTCCGAGTTGTACGATTAAGCAGCTTAACAGCAAGTCTTTCTTCCAACGCAGAAACGCGCCTGCTGATCTGTGCGACAGAAGTATCGAGTCTCTTCGCTGCCGTAGTAAATGACTGCGTTTCTGCGACAGCGACAAATTCACTCACGCCATCCCAATTAGCCATAATAATTCTCCCAAAAAGTCGGACAGCAAGTTTATCATTATTACAAATATGTAAAAATCATTTTCATTTAATCGGGATTATCTTCATTAAAGAAATATATAAAATAGCCTCTAGCAAACGAAGCTGCGAGCGAAGACTTCCTCGTCTACGCTTACAACGTCATAAAAAACAATTAAATATCAAGGAAAATCCAATGGCACTAGAGATCAAACCGGGTCAAGAGTTTATCAAATCAAAAGCAGCCGTAGCTTGGGCTGCAGGTGAACCGCTAAAAATGGAAGAAGTCGATGTACAACTGCCTAAAAAAGGTGAAGTGTTGATTCGCATCGTTGCAACTGGTGTTTGTCACACTGATGCTTTTACGCTTTCTGGTGATGATCCTGAGGGTATCTTCCCTTCCATTCTTGGTCACGAAGGTGGCGGTATTGTTGAAATGGTTGGTGAAGGCGTCACCAGCGTTGAAGTTGGCGACCACGTTATTCCCTTATACACTGCTGAGTGTGGTGAGTGTAAATTCTGTACTTCAGGTAAAACTAACCTATGTCAGGCAGTACGTGAAACTCAGGGTAAAGGCCTGATGCCAGATGGTACAAGCCGCTTCTCTATCAACGGTGAAACCATTTTCCACTACATGGGTTGTTCCACTTTCTCTGAGTACACGGTTCTTCCAGAAATCTCATTGGCAAAAGTGAATAAAGAAGCACCACTTGAAGAAGTCTGTCTTCTAGGTTGTGGTGTCACAACTGGTATGGGCGCAGTACTGAACACGGCTAAAGTACAAAAAGGCGACACGGTTGCTATCTTCGGCCTAGGCGGTATCGGCTTATCTGCAATCATTGGTGCACGTATGGCTGGTGCCAGCCGCATCATAGGCATCGATATCAACGAGAGTAAGTTTGACCTAGCAAAACAACTTGGCGCGACAGACGTCATCAACCCCCAGAAATTCGAGAAACCAATTCAGGAAGTCATTGTTGAAATGACCGATGGAGGTGTAGATTACTCATTCGAGTGTATCGGTAACGTCAATGTTATGCGTCAAGCGCTTGAATGTTGTCACAAAGGTTGGGGCGAGTCGGTAATCATCGGTGTTGCGGGCGCAGGCCAAGAGATCTCAACTCGTCCATTCCAACTCGTCACTGGCCGTGTATGGCGTGGTAGTGCGTTTGGTGGGGTTAAGGGTCGCTCTGAGCTTCCAGAGATTGTTGAACGCTACATGGCGGGTGAATTTGGTCTTCAAGAATTCATTACCCACACTATGGGCCTTGACGCAGTCAATGAAGCCTTTGACCTAATGCACGAAGGTAAGAGCATCCGTACTGTTATCCATATGGATCAGTGAGCCTAGATTTAGTCGTTAATAAGTCGCCACATCACCTGATGCGGCGACTTTATCTGAGAGAATATCAATGAGTTTATCCAACATCAGTCAGAATAAAGTCGCAGGCGGTTGGCACAAGCAATATACCCATGATTCTGCCGTGCTAAATTGCACGATGCGTTTTGCTATCTTCCTCCCACCAAATGCAAGCAAAGAGTCTCCAGTTCCCGTGTTGTACTGGTTGTCTGGGTTGACCTGTAGCGATGAGAACTTCATGCAAAAAGCAGGGGCGTTTAAAAAGGCCGCCGAACTTGGCATGGCAATCGTGGCACCTGACACCAGCCCACGTGGTGAAGACGTTGCTGACGACGAAGGCTATGATCTGGGCAAAGGCGCGGGATTCTACCTCAATGCAACTCAAGAGCCATGGTCTACGCACTACCATATGTACGATTACATCGCTCAAGAGCTCCCTAAGGTAATCGAAGCTAACTTCCCAATCTCTACGGTCAAAGCCATTTCTGGCCATAGCATGGGTGGGCATGGCGCGCTCACCATTGGTCTGAAAAACGCTGGGCAATTCACGTCAATTTCTGCCTTCAGTCCAATTTGTAATCCAATGCAATGCCCATGGGGTCAGAAAGCCTTCAATGCTTATTTGGGGAACGACTTTGAAAGCTGGAAAGAATATGACTCTAGCGAACTTCTCAAACTAGCCAAGTCACCTTTACCTATTCTCGTCGATCAAGGTGATGCCGATAACTTTCTTGTTGAGCAGCTAAAGCCTGAAACTCTGATAGCCACAGCGGAAACCCACGGCTCCGATTTAGAGCTACGCATGCAGACCGGGTATGACCACAGCTACTATTTCATCGCTAGTTTTATTGATGAACACCTGATGTTCCACGCGAAACACGTGTTCAAATAAACACTATTCACCGAAGAAAATCCTCTCAATGCTTTCTGTTGTGGGGATTTTTCCGGTCAAATAACGATATCGACAAACTTCGAATGCTGGCCTGTTTTGTTCAATCGATATCAATACAATAAAGTAGCGTCTCGGTCGACGGTCCGTTCCTTAGTAGGAGTTGTGGTAAACTATCCCCTCAAATTAGGTAGCGAATAACACCATGTCTAAAGCCAAACTTATAATCATCATATTCATTTCGGCTCTGAGCTTGCTCCTTGCTTACGTTTTTATCCCAACACATGTTCGCCTTGGGCAAGAGATCGTCAACCGCCCCATCGCCGAAGGTGTTCAGCTGGTCGGGTACAAAGCGACATCTACCGATCCCAAAGATGGCAAGCTCAATCATTATTTTCTGCTAGCTCAAGGGCAATCGGCAAAAGAGGCCCAGCCCTTTCTTGTTACGTCTGATCCTTTTATTCGCGTGGAAAGTGTTGTCGACAATAAACTATACATCACCATCACTGGCCGAGTAACAACCTTCAATAGCGACTTATGGATCACCAAAACGGACGGTACCGCACATCACTGGTTAATAAGCGCCAACATTAAGTACATTCGATAGTCTTTTCGTGTTTAGGCTCCAGCCCGAGTTGGGCTGAAGCCCCTTCCCTTTCATACTGGTAATCACACCCCAAATAGGTACAATCTCGCCTCCTATTTATTCGTCTCGATGGTAAGTTGACATGCATCAACCTGAAAATTTGTTTACTCCGTTCAATGCCCCCATTGATGGATATCGCTTACCCGACAAGTTTACCTTCCCGTTTTTCTATCAGCCGCATCCCCTGTGCGAACTAGCAGCACAAGAATTGCAACAGCACCTAGTTGAGCAAACATACTGGCAGCATAACTTTGGCATCGATGGCAGCCAAAGCGGGACAGGCAAAATGTTTGGGGTACTGCTGGTAGAGTCACTTGAGGGCAAGATCGGTTATCTTTCAGCCTTTTCAGGCAAGATAGCAGACAAGAACATACTCCCAGGCTTTGTTCCACCTGTTTTCGATATGCTGGCAGAAGAGAGTTTCTTTCGGGCAGAAACCGCTGAAATCATGACGGCGAATAAGAAGTTCAATCAATTAAAAAGCAACCCTCGCATTGCCGAGCTGACTTCTAAGATAAAACAACTCACCTCTGAGTATCAGCAGCAAGAGCAGTTACAGCGTGAGTTAATGATTGCAGGCCGAGCTGAACGCAAAGCACAACGTAAACTGGCTGAATCCTCATTCGCTGGAGAAGCACTGCAAAACAGGCTTGATGAACTGGCGAAACAAAGCGTCGCGGAAAAAAACGTGCTCAAATACCTCAAGCTGGAGTGGGATGACAAAATTGCCGTTTTACAACACGAACTAGATGAATTAAACATCAACTTAAATGCATTGAAAGAGGAACGCAAAAACCTGTCTAACACATTGCAAAACAGGCTGTTTGATAACTACCGCTTTCTAAATATCAGAGGGGAAGAGAAATCCCTCAATGCGATTTTCAAACCGACCAATGCCCCTGTACCACCAGCAGGCGCTGGCGAATGTGCTGCACCAAAACTGCTGCACTTTGCCTTTAAACATGGTTTTAAGCCGCTCGCATTAGCCGAGTTCTGGTGGGGTGTGTCGCCTAAATCAGAAGTTCGCCAGCATGGAAAGTTCTACCCTTCGTGCCAAAGTAAGTGCTTCCCCATTTTGGGTCATATGCTCGAGGGGATGGACGTTGATGACAATCCGCTCGAAGAAAACTGGGCTGAAGACAAAGAACTTGAGATCTTATTTGAAGATGAAGCCATGGTTGTCGTCAACAAGCCTTCAGGGCTACTATCAGTGCCCGGAAAAACCATCAAGGACTCAGCATACACACGCTTGCAACAGCGCTACCCAGATGTTGAAGGCCCCTTCGTGATTCATCGGCTGGATATGGCGACATCAGGACTGCTGGTTTTTGCTCTGACAAAGCGCGCGAACAAGAGCCTACAGAAACAATTCATTTCACGCTCAGTGCAAAAGCGCTATATTGCGCTGCTTGAAGGAGCAGTCAGTCAAACCAGTGGCCAAATAACGTTGCCAATGCGTGGCGATCCTGATGATCGCCCTAGACAGCTCATCTGCTTTGAGCATGGGAAACCTGCCGAAACTTATTGGGAACTAATTGAAACGCGAGATAATCGCTCCAAGCTGTACCTTTACCCCAAAACTGGTCGCACCCATCAGCTCAGAGTGCACTGTGCTCATCATCTCGGGCTTAATTTGCCTATGGTTGGCGATGGTCTCTATGGCCAACGTGCCGATAGATTGCACTTACACGCACAGCGATTAAAGATCGAACACCCTTACACCAAACAACCCATGACTTTCGAAGCTGATAGCGAATTCTAACCCTGATAAAAGTCACATAAACGGTGCTTTTTGAATCACCACATGGCGGTTTCTAGTCGAGTATCGCCTCAATCGCCCTTAAACTTTTTGGTGATATCCTTATCAGCAACTATTCTTTTATTGAATCTATTTGCATGTTTAAGGAAGAAAAAATGCGCAGCTTAACCAAAACCTTTTTGTCTCTGGCCGTTTCTCTGCTCTTTGCCACCCTAGCTCAAGCTAACACCGTCAAACTTGCCAACGGTGAATGGGCTCCATATCAATCCAAATCACTTAAGGATGGAGGTTTCATCACTCAAATAGTGAGAGAAGCCTTTGAAGCAGAAGGCTATCAGGTTGAGTTTACTTATATGCCTTGGAAACGTGGCTTCGAAGAGTCCAAAGCGGGGAATTTTGATGGCTCGCTGATTTGGAGTAAAAACCCTGACAGGGAACAGTTTTTCAATTACACCGACTCTGTTATCACATTAAGTACCGCGCTATTCCAACAAAAAAGTAAACCAGTAAGCTGGAGCAGTAAAGAAGACCTCAAGAACTTCAAAATCGGTGGTGTCACTGGGTACGCCTATGGTGTCGAAGATATGGAAAAGGCAGGTCAACTCAATATACAGCGCATCGCTAGTGCTGAAAACAACTACAAGAAACTCAGCGCTGGCCGACTCGACATCGTATTAGAAGATATGGATGTGGGGATGGAGACCATCACTAAACTCAATTTAACCGACAAAATTGAGCCTAATGAGAAAACGCTGTCTTCGAGACAATACTTCGTGATCATTTCCAAAAAATCACCTCGTTCGCAAGAGCTGGTCGATGCCTTCAACCGAGGACTGGCGAAACTCAAAGCGGAAGGAAAACTGGATGCGTATCGGGAAGCGTCGATTCGCGGCGAGTACAAATAACGCCCGTTGACTAGGCCAACGATGTTATATCAATAAAGGGATGGCAAATGCCATCCCTTTTTTGACTCATTCAATATCTATTAAGCCGTCTTTCGGATCCAAAGATAGGCACCAACGAAATAGCACAGAATCGTTGCTACGGATAAACCAAAGCTATGAGCAGTAGAAACTGTACCAGCGTTTAAAAATACCGTTATACACGTCACGATAACCGCCGAAATCGCTACATTCCTATAGATGTTAACTCGAGACGTTTTAGCGCAGTAATAACCTGCATAGCAGGATATCAAGCCAGCCAAGGTGAGAAGTACCCACAGAACGGGAGATTGGGAATCTAATTGCAACAGGGCAACTGCAAGCTGATTGGCATTCCCGCCAGTTTTGACTAGATAACCGGCGTATCCCAAAATAGCAACAAATGCTAGTACAGTTGTTCCAATGATATCAATTAGGATGGAAACAATGATGGCCTTTACTGGCTTACCTTTTGGTTCATCTCTATTCAGGAGAGTGTTTTCCATCGAGCTTTGGTTCCTTTATTTGTTTGATAATTCGTTGTTACTTTTTTTAACCCACCTCTCACCATGTGAATCAGTGAGGTAGCCGTTTCTTATTTTCCCTTGGGCAAGCCATTTTCCGTCAACATAGAGATTGATAGTGCTTAGTTTGACCTTATATGTCCCAACCGTTAGCACTCCCTTTTGGAAAAGCTCAAATGAGTTATCTTCACGAAGCAAAATGTAATGCCCATCTTCTTCGCTATATTCATATTGGCCTTGATAGTCATAATCCCGGGTGGATTGACACCCCAACAGCCCAATTACACATAGAAATAGTAAACTTAATTTCAATAAACGCTTAGTCATTCGCTTCTCTTTCTTCAAGTACTTTCGTATAGACACGGAAATGGAAAATGCTGCTAAAAATCAATCCAGTCAAAGAAAGGACTTCTGAAAACCCTATAGAAACAAAATAGGCTATCGAATTTGATGGTTCTAACAGCGCAATCAAAACTTCCAGTATAAACAATGGCGCATTAATAGCGATGCCACCCAGTATCAGTGTTAATACAACATCGGATGTGATACTCCAACTCTCGCTCATAGACTGAAAAGTCGACCGCTTATTAAGAACAAACTCAAAGTCGGCAAAAGCATATTTCGCTATTAAATACAGTCCGGGGATGACCAACGCAATAAGACCTAAAACAATAGCAGTACCATACACGAGGTACAGAATTGAAAGTCTGAAACACTCGGTAAGCGTTACAGATAAGTCTCGAGTACCGCCGGTAACGACTGCCGCCATGTATTTAATCAATCTACAAAATGTGTAAGCATGCGCAAAAATAAATACAGCCACATACATAACGAAAAACACTTGAGATTCTTGATTCAACTCATGAGCCACAGAGAGTGCAGCCATCAGAAATATGAAAGGGGCAGTAATAATGAAGATTGAGCTGAAATTGTTTTTTAGGAAATAATAGCTTTCAAGCAAAAGCCTTTTCATGTGTACTGTCGTTAAAGCATAAGAATTTGGAATGCTTTATATCAAAGCCATCAACAAATAACAATGTTATCGAAAAACTAGCTGCCTTTTGCTCTGTGAGCACAAACCCAAAAGGCCTAACATACGTTAGGCCTTTTGGGCATTTTGGTTAGTCTCCCCAGACCATGTTGACAAATTCTGGGTGGTCAACATACGGGTTGCGGTTACCTTGGAAATTGTACACCGCGTTGTTGCGATCAATCTCCTTCTGATCGACAGGGTCATTGGCATGCCAGCGTTTTAGCATCGCTAACACCCAAGGTTCAAATACTGTCGTGTTAGTACCATTAAGCACAGCGTTAGAGTTATCGCTGTTCCCTTCCCAATTAGCGATCTCGTTTTCGTAGCGCGTCGCCATGTAGAAATACGTACGGGCCAAATCACCTTTGAACGCATCAATCGGTTCAAACACCGTACCAGTGTACCCTAGGCTAGACACGGCAGAACCGACTTTTGAACCGTTCGAAGACGTGTAAGTGGCACTGCCCACTTCACCGAATGGCCAGTTGCTGCGTTTTGCATTCACATAACCATCTGTGGCGTACAAGTGGTGACCATCTGAGTTCATTGGCTCCACTTTGCCGCCGAACCAACTCTTAGGGAAAGAGTGTTCGCGGTTGTAACAATCGCCCTCTTTACGATACTGGCCACATTGGTCTGTTACTTTAGTAAATTGAATCGAATCGCCGCCAGAGATCTTCTCCGAATAGATATCGAGAATCGTTCCATCCTTCTCATAGTAGTTATCGATATCAGCGGTTTTAACCAAATTCCAGACGGCAGAGTAGCCTTGAGAATTATGGTTATTGATGATGTTGTAGAGAGCCGTTTTCAACGCATATCCTGTCTTACCTTCGGCTGATTTGTAGTAGTCACCGGGGGCTGGTGGCTCTGGATCAGGGTTGCCACTACCAAGCGTAAAGGCATGCTGGGAAGCGTTGGTAAACTCTCCGCCAGAGGCCAGTGTTTGACCGTTAGACGCTAGCGTGTAAGACCCATTTCCAGAGCCACAACAGATACCATCGCCATAGGAATCAAGGATTTCAAACACATACGCCCCTGACTCAACACACATCGCCTTCTCATAGCTGGCGTTATTGCCGTAGTTAGAGCCAGAGAACAACGTCTGATTATTGCTGTTTTTCAGCGTCCAGCTTGTTTCAGAACCATAACTGTCAGTCGTCAGCTTGAAAGAAAGGTCATGATGACTACAAGTGGCTGGAGGTGGCGTTACTGCACCATCAAATGGCTGGAAGTTATCTATGTAGACAACCTCTGAACCGTCAAAACCAGATTCATCATAGAAGCGCAGCCCAACGTTAATGCTCTTGGTACTACTCGCCGTATACGAATACGCAATGTCCTGCCACTGACCCGTTTGGCTAGGCACGCTGTAGTTTTGGTATCCATCCACATACAGGCGGGCTTTAACATTGCCTTGAGTATGGTAAACAGACACAGAGAAGCGATATGTCTGCCCCGATACCACGTTCACAGACTGCTGAAAGTCCGTATTGCTTTGGGTACCAGTATTGACCGTCACTTTTGCGGCACTGTTACCACTTTTGACAATGCTGGTTTCCTGTGACACCGAGATGCCACTGTCTATTGTGTTCCACCCTCTTGGAGAGGAACTGCTCCATTGTTCGAAATCACCATTGGTCATTTCAGCTAGAGCAAGTGTAGGGGTTAGAAATAGAGACGCCAGTAAGACGCTTTTATTCAACGGAGAACTCATCTTGTTTCCTTTTTATTTTATAAGTCCGAAATATAGATTAAGTTTTATTCATTGAATTACTAAAACCTGAGTCGCAATTTTAAGCAATAGAATCAATAAGAATTCAAGAAAGTTTAATATTCCGCTCAATTCCAACAGATTTAACAATAAAAATAATTGAGAGGTTAATCACAAAAAAATGTATGACTAACCTTTTTTAAACAGAACAATAAAACCACCTGTACAATGCAGATGGTTTTATTGTTGGTGACAGGAAAAGTGGCTACTGCCTGCTTATCAACAAATTGGCCCCCGAAACAGCAAGAAAGGCAGCACATGCTCGATTAAATCGCTTCGCCATCTCAGGCCTCAAGAACCAATGTCTCAGATAGAGACCGAACAGTGCATAGAGACTGATCGCCGCCAGTTCAAGTGCTAAGAACGTCACTCCTAACGTCAAGAACTGCTGATCCACGTTCGCCGTCACATCAACAAACTGAGGCAAAAACGCGGTAAAGATTAGAATCGCTTTGGGATTGCCCGCGGCGAGCGCAAACTCTTGCTTCACGAGCCCAAAGTGGTTGCGAGTCTTATCCAACTCTGCCACTGGGCTGGATTGAGAGCGCCAGAGGTTAAACGCAATCCATAGTAGATAGAGTGCGCCCACTAGCTTGATTGTAAAAAACAACACTTCAGAGGTATAGAGAACAACAGCCAATCCAGACGCAGCCAGTGCAATCATACAAGCAAAAGCGACAATGCGTCCCAACCCAGCGACCAATGCAGTTTTAAATCCGTAACAGCGAGCATTGTTCATCGACAACAAATTATTTGGGCCTGGCGTCATATTGAGAGCAAAGCACGTAGGGATAAACAGGGCTAATTTCAGCAGTTCCATATTATGTTTGTTCCAGTTTACTCGTCCATACGCTCGACATATGTGCATAACGAGAAGGTCTAAATTGTTCTGGTTTATTCTTATTCGCCCAAAATGCCGGGCCACCAAAGTTCTCTACTGCACGATAATACAATCTTGCGCGGCGTAAACGAAGCTTGCGAAGAAGACAGAACCCGCCCTTATGTTCGATAGTACGAATCATATTATTCAGAAAGACTCTGTCCGCTGTGTTTTTATCGTTAATATCCTTACCATGATGGTACATCCAGTCATGAATGTTGCAGCTTTCTGATACTGAGAGCCCATATAAACTTTCCGGTACTAACTTTCCTTTCCAACCAGACGTACCACATCCATTGACAATGAGTTCTCGCTCATCAGGTGTTGCCACCCAGTAGCTTTCAGGGGCATACAATTTCAAGTTTCCTCTGCTGCTCTTCTCGCTCATTTCAGATCCTTATTAAGCTTTGAATTACTTCTGATTAAGCAGGCGTTAAATACACAATCTTAATCACTTAACGCAACTGTGGCTTCGATCTCTATCTTCAAATCGGCATGAATCAGTTTAGAGACTTCAATCAGTGAGCAGGCGGGCAGTTGTCCGGCATAGAAAACAAAGAGCTGCTCACGAATTGCAGGGAGTAAATTGATGTCAGTGACGAAAATCGTCAGCTTAATTAAATCGCTCTTCGTACACCGCTCATGATCCAGTATCCGACCAATCTGGTTTAAGACTTCAGCACTTTGCTCCACCAAACCTCTCGTTTGTGCTTCAGTACCAAAGGCCGTCAGTCCAGAAATATATAGCGTCTTATTGTGTTTGGCCGCATGGACGTAGGGCCCTGAAATTGCGGGTAGAAAATCGTAGTTTAGTTTTTGTGTCATAAAAAGAAAATCCTGAGTGATTGGCTTAAAGGGAAAGTATGAGTACATAGGTAAACCGTCATACCTTTTGACACTCAACACGCTCAGCGTTGTGAGTTAAATCTCTAAAAATACCAACGCTCTATCGCCAGCAGTTGATATAAAAAACGCCAGAATAAGGGAGTGTCAACGTTTGGCTTAACCAGTCAGCTAAGTTTTGATCGAATTATACTGACTAACGGTTTGATCACGTCTTTATCACTCCAATATTGGCCATGGCTAAATGGGTTCCATGATGCGATCAGACTTCCAGCATTAATGGGGTGATCCTCAACGATAGCATGGTATGAATCATCGAGTTGCCTTAATGGCCAGCCAAGGACATCATCTGGATCATAGTAATTATCCCATCTGAACGAAGGATGAGGCTTAGTGAAACAGTGCCTCTCTTGCAATCCTGCATTAAACAAAGGAATGTTACACCCTGTAGTGATGAGGTTCTCACAAGTTTTTAATTTCATGAAGGATTCTTTGTTGTCACTATCAACATAATTCTCAAACATATTGAGACCATGTTCTGCGTCCCATAAATAATTTGAGATAACCTGGCAACCGAGCGAATGAGCAACAATGATCACTGGTCTGTTTTCATTCTCGCCAATATCAGCATATGCGCATTCAAGCGTTTTGAAGATTTCTTCTTGCACAGCGAGATACTTATCTTTTCGCCTGTGTGAGCTGTGCTCGAGCGAACCCGCATCGCCAAACCCATAAAGAAAAAACTGCCTCAATCGTGTGGCATGTAAATCATTGCTCGGCTCTGACATCATGGCTTTCCACAGATCATCTTGTGGTTGCTGTAAAATAGGCGCGTACTGAACATTGTGAAATGACACCTTCACCCATTCAGAGCCCAGTTCCTTTTTGAGTGCTTTCTCTAGCTCATCATAATAATTTAGTTTTACCTTCCCCATTCCATGTAATGTTATTAACGCTACTTCTTTCATTAAAAGTTCCTTGTTAAAACAGCGACAAACCACAGCCAGTCAACCAGCAAGCTTGCCCACTTCTATCGCTTGCCCAGATCACGTGTGTGTGAATTTTCGTTTCTTGAGACGGAGCAGCACACTGTTGGTAAAACGCCAAGTGTGTCTAGTCTGATTTGCCAGCTAGCTGCAATGTGAGATCTCTCGCTGAAATCTGTTTGCATCCTTGAGTATTTTGACCACACCATAGAGGTGAAAAGTCATCAAGACCCTGCTTTTCGGCACGGCGACGCAATTGAGATATTTCTATTGAAGCGTATGGAAACTCTGGCGCTCGCGCTGTCATACAACCCAGTTCACTCATAACGCGGTTCATAATCCCTCTGGCGGGTTTACCCGAAAAGAGGTTCGTTAACGCGGTATGCGAAGACTTAGTACTCTGTATTGCCTGTTTGTGAACTTCTGATGTATTAGCTTCCGTGCACAACAGATAGGCCGTACCAAGCTGTACCGCCGACGCACCTAATTGCATGCAAGCCAATACTGAATGGCGGTCACTCATCCCACCCGCAGCAATAACGGGGACCTTGACGCGATTAACCACTTGCGATACCAGTGGTACTAGCCCCATTTGGGTCGAGATATCACTGGATAGGAACATGCCTCTGTGCCCTCCCGCTTCTACTCCTTGAGCAATAATGCCATCGACACCATGTGACTCCAGCCAAAGCGCTTCTTCTACTGTGGTAGCCGATGAGACAACTTTGGTTCCCCAGCGTTTCACACGCTGTAATAAGTGTTTGTCTGGAAGACCAAAATGAAAGCTAATGAACTCAGGTAAGAAGGGTTCAATTGCATCAGCGATATCATGGCTAAAAGGCACTCGACTGCCACTAGCAGAAGACTCCACTTGTAGTCCCAACTCGTCAAAGTAAGGCTGAAGTGTGTCTCGCCATATTATCTGGCGATCTTCATCGTAAGGCTTAGGATCATGGCAGAAAAAGTTGAGATTAAAAGGCTTACTCGTAGATGCCTTGATTAATTCCATTTCGCTGACAATATCTTCAATAGTCAGCATACCGCAAGGGAGTGAACCTAATCCACCAGCCTCACTTACCGCAATGGCAAGAGCACTCCCTTGCACTCCTGCCATAGGGGCCTGAATGATCGGCAGCTCGGTACCTAGAAGTTGTTTGAAATCTCTATTCATCGTCATCCTTTACTGAATTTGAGTTGTAAGGCCAAGTGTTGGGGTTATCTTACAAAACGTTGATGAAACGTCAAAACGTTGATGAAACGTCAAAACGTTGATGAAACGTCAAAACGTTGATGAAACGTCAAAACGTTGATGGGACAGACACTTTAGCAAGCTACTGAAAAGCATGAAATATAACAAACATAGCCATGCTCAATGAGTGTGAGGATCTCAGAATAAGCAACCGATAGCACTCGTACCGAATTGACCTTAAAAAGTGTGAAGAAAGTGGATTTGAAGGAAAGTGGGCAGGACAGATACTCTGCCTATGCGACCACTCAACGACTTGTCGTTTCTGAGAGTGGCTGTCCCTTCAGTTGAAGAGAATTAGAGGTTTTGCATAAAAGTCGTAGGTCACGTGCACACACTGACATGCTCCTTTAAGCGTATAATCCATGTAGTGGTTTAATGATCCCGGACACCAAATTAGGTGGTAAAGTCTCCACCATACATGAGGTGTTCAATGACAAAACGACAACGACGTACATTTTCTTCTGAATTCAAAGTAGAAGCTGCAAGCTTGGTTCTTGATCAAGGTTACTCAATATCTGAGGCGGCACGCTCTCTAGACATCGGTGATACAGCCTTACGACGCTGGGTCGAACAACTAAAGATTGAGCGTGGCGGAGAAACACCAACGGTTAAAGCTCTGACGCCAGAACAGCAGAAGATCCAAGAGTTAGAAGCTAGGATTAATCGCTTAGAAAGAGAAAAATCCATACTAAAAAAAGCTACAGCTCTCTTAATGTCGGACGAACTCGAACGTTCTCACTAATTGACCAGTTGAGGGAGCACGAAACGGTCAAAGTACTTTGTGGGTTGTTCGATGTCGCATCTTCCTGTTACTACGAGTTTAAGCAACGTAAGCCGGATGCCTATCGCATTCGGTTAGCTAGCCGAATTAAGGAGCTCTTTAACATGAGTCGCGGCGCAGCTGGCAGTCGAACTCTTGTTTCTATGTTGCGCTCTGAGGGCTTCGAAGTTGGTCGATTCAAAGTACGAAAGCTTATGCAAGAAGCGGGGATGATGAGCAAACAACCAGGCTCGCATCGGTATAAGCAAGCCAAGTTAGAGCGACCAGATATTCCGAACCTGCTGAAGCGTGAGTTCTCCGTTGTTGGACCCAATGAAGTTTGGTGTGGCGATATTACTTATATCTGGTCAGGCTCAAAATGGAGTTATCTGGCCGTCGTGCTAGACCTATTTAGTCGACGCGTAGTGGGATGGGCACTATCAGATAAACCAAATGCTGATCTGACTTGTAAAGCCTTGGATATGGCTTGGGAGCAACGAGGACGACCTAGCCACGTCATGTTCCACTCAGATCAAGGGTGCCAATATAGCAGCCGTAAATACCGTCAAAGGCTTTGGCGATACCGTATAACTCAAAGTATGAGCCGTCGTGGAAATTGTTGGGACAATGCTCCAATGGAAAGGCTATTTAGAAGTTTAAAAACCGAATGGGTCCCAGCGACTGGTTACATGACCCAAATTCAGGCCAAGAGAGACATCAGCTATTACCTGATGGACTACTACAATAGGCAACGGCCCCATCAAACAAATGATGGGATATCGCCAGTGGATGCCGAGAATCGGCTTAAATCTGTGTCCGGAATTTGTTGACCACTACACCATATTATTAGAGCTCCTCGAAACATGAGTGGCCGATAATACCAAATTAAGTAATAAGCGATGCTACCACCTAACCTAAAAACTCAACTTGAGTTAAAAATCAGAGAAGTGCATCCCTCCTGCCTAATTTTGCGAGGAGTTTACCAAGGCCATCACACCTAGCAGTATAAAAATACTACCAGACCACCTTGAGACAAAATCGACCCAGTTGCTTCTTGCTTGAAACTTTCTCTGCAGATGACTCGCCATCAAAACACTTAAAAGATCAGCGCTACTAAACATTAAATTCGTAACAACACCCAAAATAAGTAGTTGGAGCCAAACAGCAACGCTTCCTGCTTCATTCACAAACTGTGGAAGAAAAGCAAGATAAAAAATTGCGGCTTTAGGGTTCAGAACATCTACAACGACACTATCAAAGAACGTTCTTTTAGGAGAAGTAAGATGGCTTTCACAAGAAGTAATGTGTATTTTTTTTGTCAGATAGATACGTTGAAAGCCCAACCAAATAAGATAGAGAGCGCCCAGTTTTTGAATAGCGGAATAGAGAGAAGGATTAGCTAAAAGCACTGAAGACAAACCTAATACAGCTAACAGCACATGAAAATAGCCCCCTACATGAAGGCCGAAAACTGCCATAATTCCTACTTTTTTGCCACCTGAGACTGCTTGAGCAATACTATAAAGCATTGCAGGACCAGGCATAAACGCATATAACAGCGTAACAAATAAGTAGGTAAACCATTCTGTAGTTGAAATCATTGTCCACTCTCAAGGCTATATTTAAAGTCAGACAATGTTGAAGCTAAATCACATACGAAATTTCTTGCCTCCTTCAAATTATAATTGCCTTGTAGAACGCCTGCGATTATCTCAGCTAACACAACTATTTGACTTTGTGTGATCCCTAATCGAGTAATTTCTGTTGCACCAAAACGTATCCCCGATAACAACTCCCTGTCTTCAGGAAGTGGGACTGCATTAGCAAAAATCCCAACATCAGCTAGACGATAGCATGCTGAACGAGCACCTTCTCCTTGAGTCCATTTCACTACAACTTGATGAGTTTCAGTAAAGCCCTTATCAGAGCAGAGCACATCCAATCCGTATGCCTGTAAATAACTAGCAAGTTGCCTAGCATTTCGTATTCCTTGAGCCATATATTCGAGGCCATACTCTTTTAATTCTATGCATGAGACCGTCAAGGCAGCAATTCGATTAAGTTGATGTGAACCAGTTAACATTGGGAATATGGTTGTATTAACCGGAGAAGAGAACTTTTCCAAACTCCAACAAATTACTCCTCCCTGAGGACCACTAAATGTCTTTCCTGTCGATGCAGTGTAAATATCAGCTCCCAGAGATAGGGGATTTGGATAAACGCCACCAGCAATCAACCCAGCTTGGTGTGAGCCATCAAAAAGTAGCATCCCTCCCCAACGAGAAATAATGTCTTTTATCTCTTTTACAGGGAAAGGAAAAAGGTTGAGACCTGCGCCTAAACTCACTAATTTCGGTTGTCTAAACTTCGCTATGTCTTCAAAGGCATTTAAGTCAATTTCGAGGGTATTCGGGTCCACGGGAAGGTCTGAAATGCAGTAGTTTAAGATCCCTGGGGGGCCTAAGCTATGGTTGCTAGAGTTACCGCCATAGAATGTATTGAGGGTAAACATGTCTGATATTTTGAAATAGTTTTTGAGAACTGCGTAGACAACCGTATTAGCATGGAGTCCTCCTAAAAGCCTAGGATCTGCATGATTACATTCAAATAATTCCTTAATCAATACGATGCAAAGCGCTTCTATTTCATCGGCTTGATCAAGCCCTGTAAAAAATCGGTTATTTCGTCCAATAGAACCGCCTGAGGCTCTAGATCCCAAATCACAACTTAGTAGTCGCCGAGCTTGTAAACTCATAGGGCCTTCTGCTGCAACAAGGTTTATTCCGGTCTTCACTCTCAAGGTATCGTGTTGTTCTATAAGATCTCTTAATTTTTGATAGAGCTCTTTAGAAGTCGAGCCCCCAAGTAAGACAGAAGCATCATTCAGAATGTTCACATCATGCATTTGTTTGTTGATAATCACTTGCTAACCACCATTCTCACGTATAAATGTTACGTGCGTTGGAAAGGTCCTTACCAGAGAGCAGTAAACTCGAATGTCTTGTGATATCTATGTTTGAACCGTCAATAAAGTCGCCCAAATATCGAAAGGGGTAAATCTCCGTATCTGTTGTCGTTACTCTAAAATTAATAGCAAAGCGGTCATTAGCAGATGTATTAGTAAGAGAGCCATGCATAGTTCTTTCTGTGAAAATAACAAATTCTCCCTTTTTCATGGAGATCGTCACTATGTCTTCTTGACTCTCGTCGACACCCAATGTTTTTTTTGCAGGCAGTTTTTTAATTTCAGCTCGAACATAGGCTTTAACATCCTCGAATGATTTTCCACTAATTTGATAATTTTCAAAGAGCCTACTGGTATCAACGTCTAACACTAA